>NZ_JBEUEI010000020.1:0-77209 GCF_041020755.1 Kineococcus terrestris
ACCGTGAGCGATGACCGGCACACGCCCTGCGGGCCGGGCGGGCCCGGACGGCCAGGTGGGGCGCACCCGGGGGGGGGGGCGCCCCTCCTGACCGGCCGTGCCGGGGGTCAGCCGACCTTCGGCTTGTCCTCGGCCTTGGGGTAGATGTCCGTGTTCTGCGCCGTGGGGATGAGCGCGTCCTCCGGACGGGTCTGGTTCAGCGCGACGGCCTGCACCGGCAGCAGCGCGTGCAGCGCCCAGTCGGTGAGGACGCGGACCCGGTTGGCCATGCTGGGCAGCGCGTACAGGTGGTAGCCGCGCGCCACGATCTTGGCGGGCAGGCCGGTGAGCTCGACGCCCAGCGGCTTGGCCACGGCGGTGGTGCCGCCGAGGTCGGCCACCAGGCCGAGGTCCTTGTGGACGTAGTCCTTGGCGATGCCGACCCCGAGGCTGGCGGCGATGTTCTTGCCGACCTGGGTGCCCTGGCGCTGCGCGTGCTGGGCGGTGGGCGGGGTGACGGGCTGCGGGCCGTCCGCCGGCTTCTCCTTGGCGAGGTCCGGCGTCGCGGCGGCGTCGCCGACGGCCCACACGTCGTCGGCGGCGCGCATCTGCGCGTCGACGACGAGGCGGCCGCGGTCCAGCGGCAGGCCGAGGGTGCCCATGAGCGGGTTCGCGACGATGCCCGCGCCCCAGATGAGGGTGCGCGAGGGCACCGGGGTGCCGTCGGTGAGGTTGATGACGTTGCCCTCGACGCTGGCCACGGAGACCCCGAGGCGGATGTCGATGCCGCGGCCCTTGAGCTTGCCGAGGGCGTACTCGCCGAGGCGGGGCCCGAGCTCGGGCAGGACGGCGGGCGCGACGTCGATGAGCAGCCAGCGGACGTCCTTGACGTCGATGTTGCTCCAGCGGTCGGCCACGCGGGTCAGCCAGCGGTGCGTCTGGGCGACGATCTCGGTGCCGGTGTAGCCGGCGCCGACCGCCACGACCGTCATGCGCTCGGCGCGCTCGGCGTCGAAGCGGGGGTCGGAGGGCAGCGAGTCGGCGGCGTCCAGCTGCGAGAGCAGGTGGTCGCGCACGAACGCGGCCTCGGTGATCGTCTTCACGCCGCGCGCGGACTCCGACACCCCGGGGATGGGGAAGCGGCGGGTGATGGAGCCCGGCGCCAGGAGCAGCCGGTCGTAGGAGATGACCTGGGTGCCCTCGTCCACCTGGCCGCGCTCGCTGCGCGAGACGGTGACGGTCTTGGCCTCCAGGTCCACCGAGGTGGCGTGGCCGACGACCAGCCGGTGCTTCGGCAGCGCCTGGCGCAGCGAGACCGCGACGTGGCGCGGCTCGAGCACCGAGGCCGTCACGTCCGGCAGCAGCGGGCTGTACGTGAGGTGGTCCGTCGGGCTGATGATGACCAGTTCGGTCGTCCCGGCCGGCAGCAGCTTCTCGAGCTTGCGCCCGGCGTACAGCCCGGCGAAGCCGCCTCCGACGATGACGACACGCTTGCGCTCGTCCACGCGCCTACCCCTCTGTCTGTGCGGTGTTGGTCTCCCGGCGCCGTGCCTCGCGGACCCGCGGCTGCCGTGACGTCGGACACGATCCTCCCACGCTGTCGCCGGGGCGTGACGCCGCGGGGGTGGCGGGCCCGCCGGGAGCGCCCCGGCGGGTGCTCACCGGCGGGCGCTCACCGGCCCCCGCCGCGGGCGGGGCAGGCGGCCAGGTGGTCGTCCACGACGCCGAGCGCCTGCATCGCGGCGTACGCGGTGGTCGGCCCGACGAACCGGAAGCCCGCGCGCTTGAGGGCGGCCGCCAGCGCGACCGACTCCGGCGTCGTCGCCGGCACGTCCGCCGGGACGCGCGGGGCGGGCCGGCCGGGCGCGGGGGCGTGCGACCAGACGAGCTCGGACAGGCCGGGCCCGGTCTCCGCCAGCCGCAGCGTGGCGCGGGCACCGGCGACCGCGGCCTCGACCTTGGCGCGGTTGCGGACGATGCCCGCGTCGGCGAGCAGCCGCTCGACGTCCTGCTCGCCGTACCCGGCGACGACGGCCGGGTCGAAGCCGGCGAAGGCGGCGCGGAACGCCTCGCGCTTGCGCAGCACGGTGATCCAGCTCAGCCCCGACTGGAAGCCCTCCAGCACCAGCCGCTCGTAGACGGCGGCGTCCCCGCGCACCGGGCGCCCCCACTCGGTGTCGTGGTAGCGCTCGTACAGCGGGTCCCCCGTGCCGAAGCAGCGGAACGGGGGCGCCTGGCCGGCGTGCTCGTCGGGCGGCTGCGGGGCGGCGGGAGCGGTGGGCGGCACGGGCGGACCCTGGCAGCCGGCTCCGACACGAGAGCGGCGCGGGCGCCGGCGCGGCCCGGCGCGGCCCGGCGGGGCGCCCGCGGGCGGGGCGGCGGTAGCGTCGCGCCGTGCGCATCCTCGTGCTCAACGGGCCCAACCTCGGCCGCCTCGGCGTCCGCCAGCCGGAGGTCTACGGCACCACGACGCTGGCCGACGTGGACGCGCAGCTGCAGCGCCTGGCCGCCGAGCTGGGCGTGGAGGTGGAGCTGCGGCAGACCGACGACGAGGCGCAGATGCTCGGCTGGGTCCACGCCGCCGCCGACGAGCGGGTGCCCGTCGTGCTCAACCCCGCGGCGTGGACGCACACGTCGGTGGCGCTGCGCGACGCGTGCGCGGAGCTGAGCGCGGGGCTGGTGGAGCTGCACGTGTCGAACGTGCACGCGCGCGAGGACTTCCGCCGCCGCTCGTACGTCTCGCCGGTGGCGACCGCGGTCGTCGCGGGCATGGGCACCGACGGGTACGCGGCGGCGGTGCGCTGGCTGGCGGGGCGCTCGGGCCCGTCCGCCTGAACGACCCCCGTGTCGCAGGGCGCGCGTACGCTCTGCCGGTCAGCGCAGCGAGCAGGCAGCACGGCCGCCCGACGGGGCGGGGGAGCGGGGAGACGCAGTGGTCGAGCACATGAAGTGGTACGGCTGGGGCCAGGAGGGCGTCGCCTTCCACCACGAGGACAAGCCGGCGCTGGCGCCCTTCGCCCGCCGGATGGCCGGCATCGACTTCGACGCCCCGCCGGTGCGCGTGCCGGAGCTGAGCGAGCTGACCGTCCCGGCCCCGCGGGCGCCCGCGCCCCTGCGCGACGCGTTCGTCGCGGCCGTCGGCTCCGAGCACGTCCACGACGACGACCTGGACCGCGTCGTGCACTGCTACGGCAAGAGCATGCGCGACCTGGTGCGCATCCGCCGCGGCGACTTCGGCCGCCTGCCCGACCTGGTCGTCTACCCGGGCGACGAGGCGCAGGTGGAGGCCGTGCTGCGCGTCGCGCTGGAGCACGACGCGGTCGTCATCCCGTTCGGCGGCGGCTCCAACATCGTCGGCAGCCTCGAGGCGCCGCGCGAGGAGACGCGCCCGGTGGTGTCGGTGGACATGGGCCGCCTGCGCCTGGTCCTGGAGGTCGACGAGACCTCGCAGCTGGCGCGCATCCAGGCCGGCGCCCTGGGCCCGGACCTGGAGGAGCAGCTGAACGCCCGCGGCTGGACGCTGGGGCACTTCCCCGACAGCTTCAAGCACTCCACGCTCGGCGGCTGGATCGCCACCCGCTCCTCGGGCATGCAGTCCGACCGCTTCGGCGACATCGCCGACATCACCCGCGCCGTGCGGGTGGTGACGCCCAAGGGCGTCCTGGCGACCCGGCGCGTGCCGGTGCAGTCGGCCGGCCCGAGCCTGCGCGAGATGGTCCTGGGCAGCGAGGGCCGCCTGGGGCTGATCACCGAGGCGACGGTGCAGGTGCACCGCCTGGCCGAGGAGCGCGTGATCCTGGCCTACTTCTTCCCCGACTACGCCAGCGGCCTGGCCGCCATGCACGACATCGCGGCCTCGGACGCCTCGCCCAGCATCACCCGCGTCTCCGACGAGATGGAGACGCAGTTCACGATGGCGACGTCCAAGAGGGGCAGCCGCGTCTCCCAGCTGCTCAACCGCGCGGTGAAGCTGTACGCCAGCAAGCGCAAGGGCTTCGACCTGTCGCGGATGTGCCTGTCGTTCATCGGGTACGAGGGGTCCTCCGCGCACGTGAAGCGCCAGAAGCAGCTCGTCGGCGAGATCGTCAAGCGGCACGGCGGGTTCGGCGTCGGGTCCGGGCCGGGCACGCTGTACGACCAGAAGAAGTTCGACACCCCCTACATCCGCGACTTCATCCTGGACCGCGGCGCGTACGGCGACGTGTCGGAGACCTCCTCGTCGTGGGCGACGCTGAAGACGTTGCACGACAACGTGGTCGCGGCCGCGCAGAAGGCGTTCGCGGAGGTCGGCACGCAGGGCTTCGTCTTCTGCCACCTCTCGCACAGCTACCACATCGGCGCCTGCCAGTACTTCACGTTCGCGTTCCAGCCGCCGGCCGAGCGCGACGGCCTGGAGGCCTACGACGTCGTCAAGGGCGCCATCCAGCAGGCGTTCATCGACAACGGCGGGACGCTGTCGCACCACCACGCGGTGGGCCGCGAGCACAAGCCGTGGATCGCCGAGGACGTCTCGCAGGCGGGGGTGGAGGTCGTCGGCGCGCTGTTCGCCGGGGTCGACCCGGGCCGCAACCTCAACCCCGGCGCCGTCGTCGACTGAGGCCGGTGGGTCGCCGGTGAGCGCGCGCGGGCGCCTGCGGGCCGCCTGGGACGACGTCGCCGGACCGGGCGCCTCGGCGCGGGAGAACACCGGCACCCTCGCGGCCGGCCTGGCCGGGGCGCTCCTGGCGCCCCGGCTGGCCGCCCCGCCCACCGCCCCGCCCACCGCACCGCCCACCGCACCGGCCGGCCTCGTCGGTCCGTCCCGGACCGGCCGGGCGGACGTCGTGGTGCTGCGCCTGCTGGCGCTGGACCTGTGGGGCGGGGTGTGGTGCAACAACACCCCGTCCGCGGTGCGCTGGTACCACCGCCCCGAGCACGGTGCGGGGCGCCGGCTGCTGTTCTGCGCGCTGCACCTGCACCCGTTCGTCGTGGCGCTGCTGGACCAGCGCCGCGACGGGCGGCCGCGCTGGGGGCGCGCCTGCGCCGAGCACGCCTACGTGCTGCTGGCGGCGGCCGCCGTGGAAGCGGCGCCGGTCCGGGCGCGCCGGGCGACGGGGCTGCTCGCCGCGGCCGGGGGTGTCGTGCTGGACCGGGCGCTGGGCGGCTCGCCGAGCGCGCCGTGGTTCGCGCCCGTGCACGTCGCGAAGCTGCTGGCCGGGCACGTCGCGGGCGGTGCGCTGGGCCCTCCGCGGCGTCCCGGCCAGCCCGCTCACCCGGCGGCGGGCTCCCCGTCGGGGTGGGTGTAGAGGCAGAAGGGGTGCCCGGCGGGGTCGGCCAGGACGTACAGGGGTTCCTCGGGCTCGTCGGTGCGGTGCAGCAGCAGCCGGGCGCCCATCTCCTCGGCGCGCCGCCGCTGGTGGTCCAGGTCGCCGGGGTCCTCGACCTCGAAGCACAGGTGCATCTGCATCGGCACGTCCGGGGACGGCCACGTGGTGCGGTGCAGCGTCTCGACGCGCTGGAACGCGAGGATCCGCTGGCCCTCGGGGGTCAGCAGCACCAGCCAGTCGGGTCCGTCGGGGCCGCCGTCGGCGCCGGACCCGGGCGGCTCGTCGCCGGGGCGGTAGACCAGGCCGAGCAGCCGGCGGTAGAACTCCGCCAGCTCGCGGGCGTCGGTGGCGTCCAGGACGGTGTTGACCAGGCGCGGGTGGCCGCTCATCGGGCTCCTCCTCGGGCGGGGCGGTCGGGTGGCCCCGTCCTACCGCGCCGCCCCGACACCGGCACGGGCACCGGCACCGGCACCGGCGCCGGCACCGGCGCGAGCAGCGTCCCGCCTCACGCCGTCAGCAGGTCCGCCCACACGGTCTTGCCGTCCCCGCGCGGCGCGACCCACCACCGGTCGGCGACGACGTCGACGATGTGCATCCCCCGCCCGCCGAGCGCGTCCTCGCCGCCGTCGCGGGGGCGCGGCTGGCTGGTGGAGGTGTCGTCGACGCCCACGGACAGGCGGGCCAGCGCGGCGTCGTGGCGCAGCGTGAGGGCGGCGCCCGAGCCGGCGTGCAGCACGGCGTTGGTGACGAGCTCGGAGACGACGAGCTCGGCGGCGTCGACGGTCCCGGCGAGGTCCCAGCGGTCCAGGGTGGCGCGCAGGTAGTCGCGGGCGACGGCGACGGCGCGGGGGTCGGCCGGCAGCAGCAGCCGCGCCTCCAGGGCGCCGGAGGCGGGGCCGGCGTAGTCGACGACGAGCAGCGCGGCGTCGTCGGCGCGCACGTGGGCGACGGGCGCCAGGAGGCGGTCGGCGAGCGCGCCGGCGTCCTCGTCGGCGTGCGCGCGCAGGGTGCCGGCGACGGCGTCCCACCCGTCGAGGGGCCCGCCGCGGGCCCACTCGGCGAGGCCGTCGGTGTACAGCAGCAGGCGGGCGGCGCCGGGCAGCCGGTGCCGGGCCTCGGTGTAGACGGTCTCCTCCTGCACGCCCAGCGGGGGTCCCGGCTCGACGTCGAGCTCCTCCACGTGCCCGGGGGCGAAGCGCAGCGGCAGGGGGTGCCCGGCGCTGGCGACGACGACCTCGCCGGTGCGCTCGTCCAGGCGCACGAGGCAGCAGGTGGCGAACAGGTCGCCCTCGAGGTCCTGCACGAGGCGGTTGGTGCGCTCCAGGACGGTGCAGGGGTCGTGGCCCTCGCTGACGTAGGCGTGCACGGCGGTGCGCACCTGCCCCATGGCGGCGGCGGCCGCGGTGCTGTGCCCCTGGACGTCGCCCATGACGAGGACGAGGGCGCCGTCGGTGCGCACGGCGTCGTAGAAGTCCCCGCCCACGTCGACGCCGTCGGTGCCGGGCAGGTAGCGGCTGGTGAGGCTGACGGCGGGGGAGGTGGGCAGGCCGCGGGGCAGGAGGGCGGTCTGCAGGGCGCGGGCGGTCTCGGCGGCCCGCTGGGCCTGGCGCAGCGCCTGCGCGCTCTCGACCTCCAGGCGCGCGGCGCGCTCGCGGGCGAAGACCCCGACGACGAGGTGCGCGAGGTCGGCCAGGTCGGCGCGCTGCTGCGCGGTCAGCTCGCGCACCTGCTCGCCGAAGACGCACAGCGTGCCCAGGGACAGCCCCTCGGGGGTGACCAGCGGTGCGGAGGTGTAGGAGCGCACGGCGCCCAGGCGCCCGTCGACCCAGGGGTTGGCGGCGAAGCGGACGTCGCGGCGGGCGTCGGGGGCGTGCACGAGGCCCCCGGCGCGCAGCGCGTAGTGGCACATGGAGTCCTCGCGGGCGCACTCCCCGCGCTCGCAGCCGTCGGCGGCGAGCTGGCGCTGCAGGTGCTCGTCGATGATGTTGACGACGGCGTGCGGGGCGCCGGTGACCCGGCGGGCGAGCCGGACGACGGCCTGCAGCTCCACCGGCGGCGGCCGGGTCAGGTCGACCCAGTCGCGGACGGCGGCCAGCCGCAGCGCCTCGGCCCGGTCGGCGTCCCCGGGGGACCGCTGCGCGTGCACGTCGGCGCTCCCGCTCCCCGGCTCCCGGACGTCGGCCCAGGTCCCCCGATCCACCTCTGCAGGTTACTAGAAGTGACGGATCACCACCTTGCGTTCACGAAGGCGGGGGGTGACGTGGCTCTCAGCCCTCGGGGTGCCCGGCCGGCCGCTCGGGGTGCCGGCGCCGCGCGCCGGAGGGGGCGGCGTTCCACACCCTGCTCACCAGGCCGCGGGGGGCGACGTCCAGCAGCGCGGAGACCGCCTTCCAGCGCCGGGTCGGCACGCTGACGGGGCGCCCGGCGAACAGGTCGTCCAGCGCGGCGTCCACGACGTCGTCCACGTCCAGCCAGATCCGGTCCGTCAGGCCCGAGCGCCCGCCGCGGCGCATCCCGGAGCGGGTGTGGAACTCGGTGCGCACGTAGCCGGGCTCGACGACGGTGGCGCTGACGCCGGTCCCGCGCAGCTCTCCGGCCAGGGTCTCGGTCAGGACGATGACGTACGCCTTGGCGGCCGAGTAGTGCCCCCCGCCGGGTACGAGGCCGGCCACCGAGCCGACGTTGAGGACGTGCCCGCGCCCGCGCGGCACCATCGCGCCGGTCGCGGCGCGCGAGAGGACCATGACCGCCCGGCACAGGACGTCGAACATGCGCTCGTGGTCGGCGGGGACGCCGTCGACGAAGCGCTGCTTGAGGCCGAAGCCGGCGTTGTTGACCAGGACGTCGACGGGGCGGGCGGGGTCGGCGACCCGGTCGGCCACGGCCCGCAGCTGCTCGCGGTCGGAGAGGTCGGCGCGCAGCACCTCCACGCCGGCCCCGTACCGGGTGCGCAGCTGCGCGGCGGTGCTCTCCAGCCGCTCGGTGTCGCGGGCCACGAGCACCAGGTCGTGCCCGCGCGCGGCGAGCGCCCGGGCGAACCCGGCGCCGAGCCCCGCGGTCGCGCCCGTGACGAGCGCGGTGGGGCGGGCGGTGACGGGCGTGGCGGTCATGGGCGCAGACCCTAGGACAGCCGCGCGGCGGCGCCGGGCGCCGGGCGCAGCAGGGCCCGCCAGCGCGGCTGGGCCAGCAGGGCCAGCGCGGCGCCGAGCAGGACGGCCGCGGCCGCCGCGGCCAGCGACAGCTGCGGTCCGGTGGTGTCGATGAGCCGGCCGGCCAGGGCGTTGCCGACGGCGCCGCCCGCGGTCACCGACGTCGACAGCCAGGCCTGCGCCTCCCCGAGCCGGTGCCGGGGGGCGAGGTGGTCGACGAGGCTCTGCAGCACGATGAGGTTGGGCGAGATGAACAGCCCGGCGCAGAAGAGGACGGGCACCAGCACGAGCATCGAGGGGTCGGGGCGCCAGGCGACGACGGCCAGGACGGCCGTGCCGGAGCCGAACCCGCCGAGGATGACGGGCAGCCGCACGCGCTCCTCCGAGCGCCACTGCCGCGCGCCGTACAGCAGCCCGCCGAGGGCGCTGCCGCTGGCGATGGCGGCGAACATGAAGCCGAGCTTGTCGGGGGAGCCGAGCACGACCTCCGCCAGGCCGGCCAGCGAGACGTCCAGCAGGCCGAAGCCGATGCTCATGGCGGCCAGGACGAGCAGCGCCGCGGGCACGCCGGCGGTCAGCGCCACGGGCACCTCGCGGGTGGAGCGGCCGCGCCCGCGGGGTGCGGGGACGGGCGCCGGCAGGGGCGGGGCGGTGGCGGGCGGGCCGGGCGCCGCGGCCGCGTCCCCGGCCGGCCCGGGCTCGGGGGTCGGCGGCGGGACGGCGCCGGAGCCCAGGCTGCGGGCGGCCTCCGTGCGCGCGTAGAGCAGCCCGCCGCCGGCGAGGAAGGCGCAGGTGGCCAGCATCGGCACCAGCGGCGAGGTGACGGCCAGCAGCAGCGTCAGCAGCAGCGGGCCGCCGACGAAGAGGGTCTCCACGGCGACGGCGTCCAGCGCGTAGCCGAGCCGCTGCTGGCGCACGTCGGGCAGCACGACCCGCCAGGCCGCGCGCATGGCCGGGCTGACCGGGGGGAACGTGCCGCCGACCAGGGCGGCGAGCACGACGAGCGCGGGCCCGGGCACGGGACCGGCGGTCGCCAGCGTCAGGGCCAGCAGGAACGCCGCGCTCGCGCAGGATGTGGCGGCGATGACGCGCGGCTGGCCGTAGCGGTCCAGGCCGCGGCCCCAGAACGGCGAGCCGACGGCGACCCCGACGGCGAAGGCGCCCGCGACGACCCCCGCCAGGGTCCAGTCGTCGCGCAGGCCGCGCACGAGCAGCACGAGCCCGAGGGGGGCCATCGAGACGGGCAGCCGCGCCACGACGGCAGCGGCGAACGGCCGTGCCGCGCGCGGGTTGCGCAGCACGCCGAGGTAGTCCTTCATCTCCACCCGGTCCGCATCGAGGTCCACGGGTGCGCCGGCGCACCCGTGCCCGAGCCTGCCAGGTCACCGGCCGGGCGGGACCGGCGGGTGGTGCGCCCGGCGAACGGTGCGTGCGGGGGCCCGGGGGTCAGGCGGTGCGCAGCCGCGCGCAGTGCCCGCCGGCGGCGCGGGCGGCGGCCAGGGCGTCCAGCGCCAGGTCCAGGAGGTCGTCGGCGTCGCAGGCGCCGCCGGCGGCCAGCCCGGCGCCGACGCTGACGCGCAGGCCCGTGCGCTGCGGGGCGGTGCGCTCGGCGGACTCCAGCGCGTGCAGCAGCGCGTCGGCGGCGCGGTCCACGGACGCCTCGCCCAGCGCGGGCGGGAGGTCGACGAGGAGCAGGGCGTGCGAGCGCCCGCCGAGGGTCAGCCACCGGTCGCGCGAGCGGACGGCGGTGCGCAGGCGCTGCGCGACGGCCCCGGCGCAGTCGTCGTCGGCGGCGGTCCCGTCGACGGCCAGCAGCAGCAGCCCCGTGGCGGTGCCCCAGCGCGCGTCGGCGTCGACGGCGCGCAGCAGCTCCTCGCGCAGCACCCGGTGCGCCGCCGGCGCGGCGGACCCGGTGGGGCCCGTGGCGGCGGGGGCGGTCGGCGGTGCGGCGGGGCTGAGCAGGGTCGTCGGCGGGGTCATCCCCGGGGTGTCGGCACGGACGGCGCGCGGCTTGAGCCCGCCTCCCGCGCCCCGCCCGGCGCGCGGTCCCGCCGCGCACGGATCGTTCGGCATCGTCGAACGCGCTCCGTTGACGGCCCCCGGGCCCCGACCTAGCGTCCAGCCCACGCGGCGGACCGCCGCGGGAGACCGACTCAACGGGGAGTTCCTCATGGCAGAACGCACGTCCTCCTCGGCCTCGTCGCCGCCCCGGCCGGCGCCGGTGACGTCGCTGGGGGGCGAGATGCTGGCCGAGTTCGCGGGCACCGGCATCCTCATCCTCTTCGGCGTCGGCGTCGTCGCCCAGGTCGTCGCCGGCGGGGTCGGCGAGGACCAGTCCATCCACTGGGCGTGGGGCCTCGGCGTCGTCTTCGGCGTCTACGTCGCCGGCCGCACCAGCGGTGCGCACCTGAACCCGGCCGTCACCCTGGCGCTGACCGTCTTCAAGGGGTTCCCGGCGCGCAAGGTCGCCCCCTACGTCCTCGCCCAGTTCCTCGGCGCCTTCGCGGCGGCCCTGCTGATCCGCTGGGTGTACGCGGACGCCATCGCCACCGTCGACCCCGGCACCACGTTCGACACGCAGGGCATCTTCTCCACGCTGCCCGGCGAGGGCGTCACCATCGGCACCGCGTTCCTGGACCAGGTCGTCGGCACGGCGATCCTCGTGTTCCTCATCTTCGCCGTGACCGAGGTCCGCGCGACGGCCCCGGGCGCCAACCTGGCCCCGTTCATCATCGGCCTCATCGTCGTCGGCATCGGCATGGCCTGGGGCAGCAACGCCGGCTACGCCATCAACCCCGCCCGCGACTTCGGGCCGCGCCTGGCCAGCTTCCTCACCGGGTACGAGACGGCGATGCGGGAACCGGGGGGCGCCTTCTACTTCTGGGTGCCCGTCGTCGCCCCGATGATCGGCGGCGTGCTCGGCGGCGCCCTGTACAAGGTCCTCGTCGAGCGCCACCTGCCGCCGCTCGCCTCGGCGGACCAGCCCAGCGGCCGCGTGCCCACCGACGACTGACCGACGACCGACCGACCCCGGGCCGGCCCCGGCCGGCCGCACGGACCACCAGCCCCAGCGGAGAGGCAGGAGCACCACCATGGCCAACAGCGCCAACCCCGACGGTCCCCAGTACGTCGGTGCCGTCGACCAGGGCACCACGTCGAGCCGGTTCATGGTCTTCGACCACGGCGGCAACGAGGTCGCCAAGTACCAGCTCGAGCACACCCAGATCATGCCCAAGCCCGGCTGGGTGGAGCACGACCCGGTCGAGATCTGGGAGCGCACCAGTTCCGTCGTCCAGTCCGGCCTGCGCCAGGCGAACCTGCAGGCGAGCGACCTGGCGGCCCTCGGCATCACCAACCAGCGCGAGACCGCCGTCGTGTGGAACAAGCGCACCGGCCGCCCGTACTACAACGCGATCGTCTGGCAGGACACCCGCACCGACCGCCTGGCCGCGGCGCTGGACCGCGACGAGCGCGGGCAGAAGATCCGGCAGAAGACCGGCCTGCCGCCGGCCACGTACTTCTCCGGCGGCAAGGTGCAGTGGATCCTGGAGAACGTCGACGGGGTGCGCGAGGCCGCCGAGGCCGGGGACGCGGTGTTCGGCAACACCGACTCCTGGCTGGTGTGGAACCTCACCGGCGGCCCGCGCGGCGGCGTCCACGTCACCGACGTCACCAACGCCAGCCGCACCATGCTGATGGACCTGGAGACGCTGGACTGGGACGACGAGCTGCTGGAGATCTTCGGGATCCCGCGCTCGATGCTGCCGGAGATCAAGCCCTCCTCGTGCAGCGAGGCGTACGGCACCACGCTGGCGGACGGCCCGCTGGGCGGGGAGGTGAAGCTCACCGGCATCCTCGGCGACCAGCAGGCCGCCATGGTCGGGCAGGTCTGCTTCGACCCCGGCATGGCCAAGAACACCTACGGCACCGGCAACTTCATGCTGCTGAACACCGGCACGGAGCTCGTGCGCTCCAAGGCGGGGCTGCTGACGACGGTCTGCTACCAGTTCGACGACCAGCCGCCGGTGTACGCGCTGGAGGGCTCGATCGCCGTGACGGGCTCGGCCGTGCAGTGGCTGCGCGACCAGCTGGGCATCATCTCCGGCGCCTCGCAGTCGGAGTCGCTGGCCGCGCAGGTGGAGGACTCCGGGGGCTGCTACTTCGTCCCCGCCTTCTCCGGCCTGTTCGCGCCGTACTGGCGCTCCGACGCGCGCGGGGCGATCGTGGGCCTGTCCCGGTACAACACCAACGCCCACATCGCCCGCGCGACGCTGGAGTCCATCTGCTACCAGAGCCGCGACGTCGCCGAGGCGATGAGCGCGGACTCCGGCGTCGACGTGGAGGTCCTCAAGGTCGACGGCGGCATCACGGCCAACAAGCTGTGCATGCAGCTGCAGGCCGACGTCCTGGGCGTGCCGGTCTCCAAGCCCGTGGTGGCCGAGACGACCGCGCTGGGCGCCGCCTACGCCGCCGGCCTGGCCGTCGGGTTCTGGGCGAACACCGACGAGCTGCGCGAGAACTGGAACGAGGGCGAGCGCTGGGAGCCCTCCTGGAGCGACGAGCAGCGCGCCGAGGGCTACAAGGGCTGGAAGAAGGCCGTCCAGCGGACGCTGGACTGGGTGGACGTCGACTGACGCCGCCCGCGCGGGCGGTCCCCGGGAGTCCGGCGGACCGCCCGCGCACCCGGTGCGCGCACCGCGCGCCGAGCGCGCACCATCGAGGGAACGGACCGGACCCCGCCCGCGGACGGCCGCGGCGGGGACGGCGAGAGAGGGAGCAGCACGTGGAATCGAAGGCACTGTCCCCGCAGTCGCGCGAGGAGGCGCTGCGCGCCATGGCGGACGGGGAGCTCGACGTCCTCGTCGTCGGTGGTGGCGTGGTCGGCACGGGCGCGGCCCTGGACGCGGTCACCCGCGGCCTGCGCACCGGCCTGGTGGAGGCCCGCGACTGGGCCAGCGGCACCTCGAGCCGCTCCTCCAAGCTCGTGCACGGCGGCCTGCGCTACCTGGAGATGCTCGACTTCGCCCTCGTGCACGAGGCGCTGCGCGAGCGCGGGCTGCTGCGCAACACGCTGTGCCCGCACCTGGTGAAGCCGGTGCCGTTCCTGTACCCGCTGACCAAGCGGTTCGCCGAGCGCCCGTACGTCGGCTCGGGCGTGGCCCTGTACGACGCCATGGCGTTCAGCTCCGGCAACAACGCCGGGTTCCCGCTGCACCGGCACCTGACGCGCCGCGGCGTGCAGAAGGAGGCGCCCGGCATCCGCAAGGACGCCATGGTGGGCGCCATCCAGTACTACGACGGGCAGGTCGACGACGCCCGGCACACCATGATGATCGCCCGCACGGCGGCCGTGTACGGCGCGCACGTGGCCAACCGCACCCGCGTCAAGGAGTTCGTCCGCGAGGGCGAGCGGGTGATCGGCGCGGTGCTGGTGGACCTGGAGTCCGGCGCGGAGATCACCGCGCGGGCCAAGCAGGTCATCAACGCCACGGGCGTGTGGACGGACGAGACGCAGGAGCTCGTCGGCGCGCGCGGGCAGTTCAAGGTCCGCGCCTCCAAGGGCATCCACCTCGTCGTGCCGCGCGACCGCATCCAGTCGAAGACCGGGATGATCCTGCGCACCGAGAAGAGCGTGCTGTTCATCATCCCGTGGGGCCGGCACTGGATCATCGGGACCACCGACACCGACTGGGAGCTGGACAAGGCCCACCCGGCCGCGACCAGCAAGGACATCGACTACGTCCTGGAGCACGCCAACGCGGTGCTGAAGTCCCCGCTGACCCGCGCCGACGTCGAGGGCGTCTACGCGGGCCTGCGCCCGCTGCTGAGCGGGGAGTCGGAGTCCACGAGCAAGCTGTCGCGCGAGCACGTCGTCGGCCACCCGGTGCCCGGCCTCGTCGTCGTCGCGGGCGGCAAGTACACGACGTACCGGGTCATGGCCAAGGACGCCGTGGACGTGGCCGTCGACGGCCTGGACGGCAGGGTGCCGGCCTCCACGACGGAGAACGTGCCGCTCGTGGGCGCCGAGGGCTACCACGCGCTGTGGAACCAGCGGCACCAGCTCGCGGCGCGCGCCGGCATCCACGTCGACCACGTCGAGCACCTGCTCAACCGGTACGGCTCGCTGGTCACCGAGGTCCTGGACCTCGTGGCCGCGGACCCGGAGCTGGGCCAGGTGCTGCCGAAGGCGGACGACTACCTGAAGGCGGAGGTGGTGTACGCCGCCACGCACGAGGGTGCCCGCCACCTGGACGACGTCCTGGCCCGGCGCACGCGCATCTCCATCGAGACCTACGACCGGGGCACCGAGTCGGCCGAGCTGGTCGCGCAGCTCATGGGCGACGCCCTGGACTGGGACGCCGACCGGCGCTCGCGCGAGGTGCAGCACTACCTGCAGCGGGTGGCGGCCGAGCGGGCCTCGCAGGAGGAGCCGGACGACGCCAGCGCCGACGCGGTGCGCCTGCAGGCGCCGGACATCGTGCCCGTCACCGCCTGAGGGGCGGGCGCGCCCCGGACGTCACCGCGCCCCCGGCCGCTGCTGCGGCCGGGGGCGCGGTGCTGCCGGGCGGCTCCTCAGACGGCGGCGCGGGTGCGCAACCGGCGCATCAGCGGGCCCTTGCCCGTGCGGGCCAGCGCCCACAGCAGGGCGAGCGCGAAGGTGGTCTCGGCGATCGAGGCGTGGCCGGCGCCCTCGTGGGACAGCCCGCCGTGCACGAGGTCGGCCATCAGCAGCAGCGCGGCGGCGACGAGGAAGGCGACGGAGCCGAAGAGGTCGCGGTCCAGGTCCTCCTTGCGCCCGCCGAGGCGGTAGACGACGTACACCGCCCACATCGCCATGACCTGGCTGAGCACGAGGACCACGCCCACGGTGGTCGGGACGAAGACGAGGAAGACGGCGCCGTACTTCAGCACCTGCAGCACCGGGTACAGGAAGACCCGCGCGTGCACCCGGACCCGGTTGTAGGCCCAGAACACCGCGCGCAGCACGACCAGCAGCACCAGCCACGACAGCCCGGCCCGCAGCAGTTCCTCGCGGGCCAGCTCGCCCAGCGCGACGGCCACGCCGAGCGCGGCCGCCGCGGCGCCCAGCGCCCACACCCACGCCTGGGTGCGGATCGGGTAGTCCAGGTACCGCGAGACCTGCGGGTCCAGGACGGGGCGCTCCTCGAAGTTCGCCGCGTGCACGTCGTTCTCGTGGTAGCCGATCTCGTAGACCGCCATGAGCGAGAGCAGCAGCAGCGGGACGACGAGCGCGAAGCGCAGCACGCTGGGCAGGTCGTAGCCGACCGCGAGCACGACCACGGCCGCGTCCACGAGCAGGAACTGGTCGAGGGTGTACAGGCGCGAGTACTTGACCCGGGCGGTGTAGCGCAGCGGGACGTACAGGCGCTCGCGGGCCGACAGCGCCGCGCCCTGCGGGGTCACCAGCAGGCCCGTGCCGGCGGCCAGCAGCAGGTCCTCGTCGTGCAGGGAGTCGGAGACGAAGACGGCGCGGGCGACCCCGTCCGCGCCCACGGCGGCGGTCGCGGTGGCCGTCTTGCCGCCGGCGAACCAGGAGGGCCGCGGCAGCGCCGGGGTGGCGACCAGCGCGGCGGCCGCGAACTCGCTGCGGGCCACCAGCGCCCGGACGACGAAGGCCATGCCGAAGGAGATGATCGTCAGCCGCGCGGGGTCGACGCCGGCGAACAGGCCGCAGACCGCGCGGGCGCGGTGCCGCTCGAACAGCGCGGGGGCGTCCCGGCGCCAGCGGCGCACGTTCCACGGCGTCAGCAGCACGATCAGCGCTACGCACAGCCAGTCCCCGACGCGGTGGCCGCGCCCGCGCGGCACCAGCCGCCACGGCACGAGCACCCGCACCAGCAGGTCGATGAGCGCGACCACGAGGGAGGGGCGGCAGTGGGCGATGAACATCTCGGTGCTGTTGGACGCGAAGAGCGTGTGGTCGAAGTCCACGAGGACCGGCGCGGCCGGGTCGGCGACCCGCCGCCGGACGGTCTCGGCGGTGACCGGTGACTGCCTCCGGACGTCGTGGAGGACCGGCTCGAGCTGCTCGGCGGCGCGGGCGGACGTGCCAGAGGGGGTCACAGGTCGAGGACGGTACCTGCGCGCTGACCCTCCGCGCCACGGCGACCTCGGACCGTCACAAGGCCCTCACGCGACGTGAGGGTTGTGGGCTCCGGGACGTCGTCCGGGGCCCTCACCGGGCGCCCCGGCGGCGGGTCCCCGGCGCCCGGACCAGCGCCGCGTACCAGGGCCGCAGGGCGTCCGCGGTGCCCGCCGCCCCCGGCCCCAGGACCACCTCGTCGAGGTCGTCGGCGACCGTGCGGCCCGGCACGGGCTCCGGCAGCGGCAGCGGCAGCGGCGGCCAGTCGCCGGTGCCCGTCCAGAAGTCCGCGGTGCGCGCGGACAGGTCCTCCACCGCCGGCGCCGGGCCCGAGGCCGCCCGCTCCACCCGGCGCAGCAGCGATCCCAGGTCGGCCCCGCGCAGCGCCAGCACCTGCGAGGGGTCGTCGTCCAGGCGCTCGGCCAGCGCGTACACGACCGCCGCGGCGTGCTTGCACGGCTCGCCGTCGTCGGGGCAGCTGCAGTCGTAGGCGACCTGCGCGCCGCCCGCCAGCAGGTCCACGCCGACCTCGCCGAGCAGCTCGACCAGCGCGGGCGGCACGTCCCCGGCGAACAGCGGCGCCAGCATCAGCGGGTTGGCGACGACCACCGCGACCACGGCCTCCGTCTCCGCGGGCGTCCAGCGCGGCACCCCCACCTCGACCAGGTACGGGCGCGGGCGGCTGCCCTGCACCCGGGCCGTCACCGCCCCGGCGCGCACGCGCAGGTCGGCGACCTGGCCGGCGCGCGCGTACGTGCGCCCGCGCGCCAGCCGCCCGGCGTGCCCGCCGTCCTCCACCGCGGCCACGAAGGCGCGCGACCACCACGTGCGCGCGATCCGCCCCCGCCGCGAGCGCAGCGCCGGCCCCTCGCCCGGCCGGCGCCGCGCGTACCGGTCCCAGCGCTCGGCCGCCCCCGCGCCCTCACTCACCGACGGCGTCCTCGCCCAGGCGCACCAGCTCCGCGAGCGCGTCGCGGTCCAGCCCGGCGATCCAGCCCTCACCGCTGCCGACGACCCGGCCGGCCAGGTCCCGCTTGCGCGCCACCAGCGCGTCGACGCGCTCCTCGACCGTGCCCGCGCTGACGAGCTTGCGCACCTGCACCCGGCGCACCTGCCCGATCCGGTGGGCCCGGTCGGTGGCCTGGTCCTCCACGGCCGGGTTCCACCAGCGGTCCACGTGCACGACCTGGCTGGCGGCGGTGAGGTTCAGCCCCGTCCCCCCGGCGCGCAGCGACAGGAGCAGCACCGGCGGCCCGTCCGGCTCGGCGAAGCGCGCGACCAGCTCGTCGCGCGCGCGCCGGCCCAGCCCCCCGTGCAGGAACGGCACCGGCCCGCCGGTGCGCTGCGCCAGGTGCGGGGCCAGCAGCTCCCCGAAGCGCGCGAACTGCGTGAAGCACAGCACCTTCTCCCCGTCGGCCAGGGCGCCGTCGACCACGTCGTCCAGCAGCTCGAGCTTGCCCGAGCGGTGCCGGCCGCGGTGCAGCAGCGGCGAGCGGTCGCCCAGGAAGTGCGCGGGGTGGTTGCACACCTGCTTCAGCTTCGTCAGCGCCGCCAGCACCAGGCCCCGCTTGCCCGTGTCGTCCACGTCGGCCAGCCGGGCCAGCAGGTCGTCCACGACCGCCCGGTAGAGGGCCGCCTGCTCGGCGGTGAGGTTCGCCCGGACGGTCATCTCCAGCTTCTCCGGCAGGTCGGCGGCCACCGCCGGGTCGGTCTTGGCGCGCCGCAGCACGAACGGCCGGGTGACGACCGCCAGCCGCCGCGCCGGCTCCTCCTGGCGCAGCTTCTCCACCGGCACCCCGAACGTCGCCTTGAAGGAGGCCGCCGAGCCGAGCAGGCCGGGGTTCACGGCGTCCAGCACGGCGCGCAGGTCCTCCAGGCGGTTCTCCACCGGCGTGCCGGTCAGCGCGACGCGGTGCTGCGCGCGCACCGCCCGCACGGCCCGCGCCGAGCGGGTCGAGGCGTTCTTGACGTGCTGGGCCTCGTCGAGCGCCAGGCGCCGCCACGTCAGCGCGGCGACGTCGTCCACGTCGCGCAGCAGCGAGCCGTAGGTCGTCACGACCAGGTCGTGCGCCCCCGCGGTGCGCGCGAACGCCTCGCCCCGCGGGCGGCCCGGCCCGTGCTGCACGTGCACGCGCAGGTCGGGGACGAAGCGCTGCGCCTCGGCCCGCCAGTTGCCGACCACGGACATCGGGCACACCAGCAGCGTCGGGCCGCCGGTGCCCGCCTCGCGCTCGTGGGCCAGCAGCGCCAGCAGCTGCAGCGTCTTGCCCAGCCCCATGTCGTCGGCGAGCACCGCGCCCAGCCCCAGCCGCGACATCGCCGCCAGCCACGCCAGCCCCCGCTCCTGGTAGGGACGCAGCCGCGCGGTGAGGCCCGCGGGCGCCGGCACGGGCTCCAGCCGGTGCTCGGCCGCACCGGACAGCAGGTCGCCCAGCACCCCCGCCGCGCGCACGTCGGTGACCGGGGCGGGCAGCGCGCGGGAGGCGGCCACCGCGGCGAGCAGGTCGGTCACCGCGGCCGTGCCCGCGCCCCGGCGGCGCAGGAACTCCGCGCTGCGGCGCAGCGCGTCCGCGTCGACGTGGACCCACTCCCCGCGGTGGCGCACCAGCGGCGAGCGGGCCCCGGCCAGCGCCCGCAGCTCGGCCTCCGTCAGGTCGGACCCGCCCAGGGCCGCGCGCCACTCGAACGCCACGAGGTCGGCCTGCCGCAGCTGCGGGTCGGCCACCGCGCCCGGCTGGGCGGCGCTCGCGGACAGCGACAGCGTCAGCGCCGGACGGCTCCACCGGCCCGGCAGCAGCAGGGGCACGCCCGCCGCGGTGAGCGCCGGCGCGCCGGTCTCCACGAGGTCCAGCAGCTCGGCCAGGTCGAGGTCGACGTCGCCGTCGGCCGCGCGGGAGAACCGGTGCCGCAGCGGCGGGTGCGCGCCGCCCGCGCGGGCCAGCCCGCTCAGCAGCACCAGCAGCGGGTCGTCCTCGCCGGACACCGCGGCGCCCGGACCGGCGCCCGGTCCACCGCCGCGCTCGTGCTCGGCGCGCGCCCGCTCCAGCGTCAGCACCGCGCTCGGGTCGTCCAGGGGGCGCAGCCGCGCCTGCAGCGTCCACACCGGCGGGGCCGCGACGACCGCGGCGTCCCGCGCCGGGTCTCTCGGGTCGCTCGGGTCGAACGGGTCGTCCGGGTCCTCCGCGGGTTCGGCGACGCGCAGGACGACCTCCCAGCCCTCGGCGTCGGCGCTGCGCTGCCACTCGCGCACGGCGCGCGCGAACGCCGCCGGGTGACCCGGCGGCTCCCACGCGCCGTCGCCGGCCAGCGCCTCCAGCCACCCGCGGACCGCCGGCGCGGCGGGCAGGCCCGGGGCGCCGGGGGAGCCGGGCGGCGGCAGGTGCGCGGTGCGCGCCTGCACCTCCAGGTCGGCGACGAGCGCGCTGACCTCGTCGAGGACGTCCTCCGCCCGCCGCGGGACGGGCAGCTCGGCGCGCAGCTGCGGGGGCGCCGCCCCGGCCGCGCTCGTGCGCCAGCGCCGCTGGCGGCGGTCGGGCAGGACCTCCCAGCGGGCGCGCGCCCCGGCGCCCCTCCCCGCAGCGCCGACCACGACACCGGGCACGACGCGGCCGGCGTCGACCGCGGCGCGGGTCTGGGCGGCCACGTGCGCCAGCCAGCGCAGCCCGTGCCCGAGGACGCCGGCACCCCCGCCCGCGCCGTCCACCGCCGTCCCGGCCAGCTCGTGCAGCAGCTGCACCGCGGGCAGCCCGCGCAGCCGCACGACCGGCACCCGGACGGGGCGCAGCGCGACGTCGCGGCGCGGGCGGGCGGTGGAGGGCAGCGGCGTGCCGGCCGGGGTGCACGGCAGCGACAGGTGGACCGCGCCGTCCGCGGGCCGGGCCAGCGCGGCCGCCAGCCGCCGCGCCCGGGGCGCGCGGGAGGCCAGCTCGGCGAGGTCCTGCGCCCGGGCGGCGCCCGGGCGCCGGCGCCCCGACTCGGTCCCGAGGGCGGGGTCCCCCTCCCGCGTCCACAACCCCTGCACCACCATCACGGCGGCGACCCTACGAGCGCCGTCCGACACGGCGCCGCGGGACCGGCGGGTGCGCGGTCGCCGCCACGGACGGTGGTGCCACCGCCCGCAGGAGAGGTCGAGCACCACCCGTTCGGCCGAATCCCTCACGCAGCGTGGCTGTCTCCGCCACACTGGCGCCGCTGCCGCACCGCGGTGCTCGGGGGAGCGCCAGCAGCACCGAGGTCCGGGGGGACCCATGAGCACGAGCACCACCACCACCAGCACGTCCACCGGCACGTCCACCGGCACCGGCGCGGACGGGGGGCGCCGGCGGGTCCGGCGCGTGCGCGCCGCCGCTGCCGCCGCGGCGGCCCTGACCGCGCTGGCCGGCGTCACCACCGCCGCACCGGCCGGCGCGGCCCCGCAGGGCGGGATCCGCTTCTCCGACGTCCGCCTCACGGCCTCCGGCCCGGTCGGCGGCCACTAAGACGCCTGGTGCGACGACCACCACCCGCCGTACAGCAGCTGCGGCTCCGCCACGGGCACCGTCGTCCTGTCCGGGTTCTCCGCGTACGGCGGGATCGAGGACTGCCACGCCTGGGACCCCGGATCGTGCAGCTTCGGCGACGACTGGGAGCGCGCCTACAGCCAGTACGGCTCGCTGAGCGCGACGGGGCGCCTCACCCTCCTGTTCACCTGCGACGGCGAGCGCCGGGTGCGCGTCCAGCGGTCCTCGCTGGGCAGCGTGCCGTTCCGCTTCGGCTACGTGAAGGACGTCAACGGCGAGACGCGGATCGACGACGACTCCGCCCGCGTGCAGTTCGGGATGCCGCTGCCGCGGCCGTCCGCCTGCCCGTCCGGCGCCACGTTCCGCGGCGGGGTCGTCGACGGCCTGCGGCTGAGCTTCGACGGCACCCACGGCGCGCCCGACGCCGCGCACCGCGTGCACCGGCCGCAGCGGGTCACCGCGGGCTGACGCGGGCCGCGCGGGATCGGAGGGGGCCGCGGGGGGCGGCTCCCTCCGGTCCGGACCGGCCGGGGGCGTCAAGGACGCGTCAAGACGGGGGCGGTGCGCGTCAGGGAGGCGTCAGCGCGGCCCGCGGGCGCCCGGCCCGGTGGTTCGGTCCTGGAGGTGCACCACCCGCCGTCCGCCCCCGAACCTCCGAGGCCCCCCGTGCTCGACGTCGTCTTCCCCGCCCTCACCGTCCTCCTCGCGGCCGCGCTCGTCCTGCTCGTGCGCGCGCTGGAGCGCCGGTGAGCGCCGAGGCGGTGGTCGGCCTCGTGCTGGCCGTCGCCGTCGCCGCGTACCTGCTGCACGCCCTGCTGCACCCGGAGAGGTTCTGATGCCCCTCCTGTCCGACACCAGCGCGGGCCTGCTCCAGATCGGCCTGCTGGTGCTGCTGCTCGCGGCGGTGCACGTCCCGCTGGGCGACCACGTCGCCCGCGCGATGACGTCCCCGCGGCACCTGCGCGTCGAGCGCGGCCTGTACCGCCTGCTGCGCGTGGACGGCGACGCCGACACCCGCTGGCCCGTCTACGCGCTCTCCCTCGTCGCGTTCTCCACCGTCTCCGTCCTGCTGCTGTACGCGTTCCTGCGGCTGCAGGCGTTCCTGCCGCTGTCGCTCGGGATGCCGGGCACGGACCCGGACCAGGCGTGGAACACCGCGGTGTCGTTCGTGACGAACACGAACTGGCAGTCCTACTCGGGCGAGGCCGCCCTCGGTCACCTGGTGCAGATGGCCGGCCTGGCGGTGCAGAACTTCCTGTCCGCCGCCGTCGGCCTCGCCGTCGCGGTCGCGCTGGTGCGCGGGCTGACCCGTGCCGGCACCGGGACGATCGGGAACTTCTGGGTCGACCTGGTCCGCTCCGTCGTGCGCGTGCTGCTGCCGCTGGCGTTCGTCGCGGCCGTCGTCCTCCTGCTCACCGGGGTCGTGCAGAACTTCTCCGGCGCCACCACGTACACGACCCTGGCCGGTGGGACGCAGACGGTCGTCGGCGGTCCCGTCGCCTCGCAGGAGGCGGTCAAGGAGCTCGGCACGAACGGCGGGGGTTTCTTCAACGCGAACTCCGCGCACCCGTTCGAGAACCCGAGCCCGGTCTCGAACGTCGTCGAGGTGTTCCTGCTGCTGGTGGTCCCGTTCAGCCTGCCCCGAACCTTCGGCACCCTGGTCGGCGACACCCGCCAGGGCCTGGCGGTGCTGGCCGTGGTGGCCGGCGTGTTCTCCGCGTCCCTCGCGCTGACCACCTGGGCGGAGGTCCACGGCGCCGGCGCCGTCCCGCAGGCCGTCGGCGCGTCGCTGGAGGGCAAGGAGACGCGGTTCGGCGTGTGGGCGTCGGCGCTGTTCGCCACCGCCACCACGAGCACGTCCACCGGCGCGGTGAACTCCTTCCACGACAGCTACACCGCCGCCGGCGGTGGTCTGCTCCTGCTGAACATGCTGCTGGGCGAGGTCACGCCCGGCGGCGTGGGGTCGGGCCTGTACGGGATCCTCGTGCTCGCCGTCCTGGCCGTGTTCCTGGGCGGCCTCATGGTCGGGCGCACCCCGGAGTACCTGGGCAAGCGGGTCCGGCAGCGCGAGATCACCCTGGTCGCCCTGTACCTGCTGGCCACGCCGTTCGCGCTGCTGACCGGTGCGGCGATCGCCCTGTCGAGCGGGGCCACGCGCTCGGCGCTGCTGAACACCGGGCCGCACGGGCTGACGGAACTGCTGTACGGGTTCACGTCCGCGGCGAACAACAACGGCAGCGCCTTCGCCGGCCTCGGCGTGGACACGCCGTTCTACAACACCGCCCTGGGGCTGGCGATGTGGATCGGCCGGTTCGTGCCGATGCTCCTCGTCGTCGCCCTCGCCGGGGCGTTCGCCCAGCAGCGGCCCGCCGCGGCCACCGCCGGCACGCTGCCCACGCGCACCCCGACGTTCGCCGGCCTGCACGCCACCGTCGTCCTCGTCGTCGCCGGTCTGACCTTCTTCCCCGCCCTCGCCCTCGGCCCGCTCGCCGAGGCGCTGTCCGGAGGTACCTCGTGAGCACCACCCTGACCCCCGTCGCGGAGCCCTGGTCCTCCCGCGCCGTCGGCCCGCACCGCGTCGCCGGCGGGGCGTTCACCCCGCGCCAGCTCGTCTCCTCGCTGCCGGACGCGGTCCGCAAGCTGGACCCGCGCCACCTCGTGCGCACCCCGGTGGTGTTCGTCGTGGCCGTCGGCGCCGTCCTGACGACGGCGCTGGCGGTGCTCGACCCGACGGTGTTCGCGTGGGTCATCACCGCGTGGCTGTGGCTCACCGTGCTGTTCGCGAACCTCGCCGAGGCCGTCGCCGAGGGCCGCGGCCGCGCCCAGGCGGCGTCGCTGCGCGAGGTGAGCACCGGGACGACGGCGCGCCGCCTGGACCGGGGGGCCCGGGAGGTGCGGGTGCCGTCCTCGACGCTGCGGCCGGGCGACCTCGTCGTCGTCGAGGCCGGCGAGACGGTCCCCGGCGACGGCGACGTCGTCGAGGGGGTGGCCAGCGTCGACGAGTCGGCCATCACCGGCGAGTCGGCGCCCGTGGTCCGCGAGTCCGGTGGCGACCGCAGCGCCGTCACCGGCGGCACCACGGTGCTCTCCGACCGCATCGTCGTGCGCATCACCGCCGAGCCGGGCCAGAGCTTCGTGGACCGGATGATCGCGCTGGTCGAGGGGTCCTCGCGCCAGCGCACCCCCAACGAGGTCGCGCTGAACATCCTGCTCGCCGGCCTGACCCTGGTGTTCCTGCTCGCCGTGGTGACCCTGCAGCCGATGGCCGTCTACTCCGGCGACCCCCAGAGCACGGTCGTCCTCGTCGCGCTGCTGGTGTGCCTGATCCCCACCACCATCGGCGCGCTGCTGAGCGCCATCGGCATCGCCGGCATGGACCGCCTCGTGCAGCGCAACGTGCTGGCGATGTCCGGACGCGCCGTGGAGGCCGCCGGCGACGTGGGCACCCTGCTGCTGGACAAGACCGGCACCATCACCCTGGGCAACCGGCAGGCGCACGAGCTGCTGCCCGCGCCGGGCGTGGACACCGCCGAGCTGGCCGAGGCCGCGCAGCTGTCCAGCCTGGCCGACGCGACCCCCGAGGGCCGCTCCGTCGTCGCGCTCGTCGAGGAGCGGCACGGCCGGGCGGCTCCCGAGCCCCCGGCGGGTGCGCGGTTCGTCCCGTTCAGCGCCCGGACCCGCATGAGCGGGGTGGACCTGCGCGACGAGCGCGGCGGGGTGCGCGAGGTCCGCAAGGGTGCCGCCGCGGCCGTCACCCACTGGGTCCGCGGCCTGGGCGGCGACGTGCCGGCCGCGGTGGAGCAGGTGGTCGAGGACGTCGCCACCGCCGGCGGGACACCGCTCCTCGTCGCCGAGCACCGCGGCGGCCGCGCCCGCGTCCTGGGCGTGGTGCACCTGAAGGACGTCGTCAAGCCAGGCATGCGGGAGCGCTTCGAGCAGCTGCGCGCCATGGGCATCCGCACCGTCGTGGTGACCGGTGACAACGCCCGCACCGCCCGCGCGATCGCGCAGGAGGCCGGCGTCGACGACGTGCTGGCCGAGGCCACCCCGGAGGACAAGCTGGAGCTGATCCGCCGCGAGCAGTCCGGCGGGCGGCTGGTGGCGATGACGGGCGACGGCACCAACGACGCCCCCGCGCTGGCGCAGGCCGACGTCGGGGTGGCGATGGGCTCCGGCACCTCGGCCGCGAGGGAGGCCGGCAACATGGTGGACCTGGACTCCGACCCCACCAAGCTCATCGAGATCGTGGAGATCGGCAAGCAGCTGCTCATCACCCGCGGCGCCCTGACCACGTTCTCCCTGGCCAACGACGTGGCCAAGTACTTCGCGATCGTCCCGGCGATGTTCGCCACCGCGTACCCCCAGCTGGACGCGCTGAACGTCATGCGGCTGTCCTCCCCGGAGTCCGCGATCGTCTCGGCCGTCGTCTTCAACGCCCTGGTCATCGTCGCGCTCGTCCCGCTGGCCCTGCGCGGGGTGCGCTACCGCCCCACCAGCGCCGCCGCGCTGCTGCGGCGCAACCTGCTCGTCTACGGCCTCGGCGGCGTCGTCGCCCCGTTCGCCGGCATCAAGCTCGTCGACCTCCTCGTCTCCCTCCTGCCCGGGATGTGACCGTGAGCACCACCACCCCCTCCGCCACCCCCTCCGCCCCGCGCGCCGGGTCGTCGGCCACCGCGGCGGCGTTCGCACGCCAGGCCCGCACCGCCCTCGTGCTGCTGCTGGCCGCCACCGTCGTCCTCGGCCTGCTGTACCCGCTGGCCGTCTTCGGCGTCGGGCGGCTCGTGCCCGGGGGCGCCGACGGCCGGCTCGTCGAGCACGAGGGCCGCGTCGTCGGCTCCGCCCTGCTCGGCCAGGAGTTCGCCGGTGACGAGTGGTTCCAGCCGCGCCCCTCGGTCGCCGGCGACGGCTACGACCCGCTGTCCTCGGGAGCTTCGAACCTCGGTCCCTCCAGCGCCGAGCTCCTCGCCACGGTCGAGGAGCGCCGTGCCGAGGTCGCCGCCCGCGACGGCGTCGCCCCCGCCGACGTCGCCCCGGACGCGCTGACCGCCTCCGGCTCCGGGCTGGACCCCGACGTCAGCCCCCGCTACGCGCGCCAGCAGGTCCAGCGCGTCGCCCGCGAGCGCGGGCTGGAGGAGGCCGCGGTGGCCGCGCTGGTCGAGCAGCACGTGCAGGACCGGGCGCTGGGGTTCCTGGGCGCCCCGCGCGTCAACGTCCTGGAGCTCAACCTCGCCCTCGACCGGCTCGCCGGCTGAGGCGGCGGGAGCGGGCGCCGGGGTGGAGGAGGATCGGGGGGTGCAGCAGCGCAGCGGGTCCGGACCCGACGAGCGGCGCCGCGGCCGCCTGCGGGTCCTGCTGGGCGCCGCGCCCGGCGTGGGCAAGACGTACGCGGCCCTGGACGAGGCCCGCCGGCGCGCCGCCCGGGGCACCGACGTGGTCGTCGCCGTCGTGGAGACGCACGGCCGCGAGCGCACCGCCGAGCGCCTGGAGGGCCTGGAGGTGCTGCCGCGGCGCACCGTCGTGCACCGCGGCCACGAGCTGACCGAGATGGACCTCGACGCCGTCCTGCGCCGCGCCCCCGAGGTCGCGGTCGTCGACGAGCTCGCCCACACCAACGCCCCCGGTTCCCGGCACGCCAAGCGCTGGCAGGACGTGCAGGACCTGCTGGCCGCCGGGATCGACGTCCTCGCCACCGTGAACATCCAGCACCTGGAGTCCCTGCGGGACGTCGTGGCCGCCGTCACCGGCGTCGAGCAGCGCGAGACGCTGCCCGACGCCGTCCTGCGCGGCGCCGAGCAGGTGCAGCTGGTCGACATGACCCCGGAGGCCCTGCGCCGCCGGCTGGCGCACGGCAACGTCTACGCGCCCGCGCGGGTGGACGCCGCCCTGTCCAGCTACTTCCGCGTCGGCAACCTCACCGCGCTGCGGGAGCTGGCGCTGCTGTGGCTGGCCGACCGCGTCGACGAGGGCCTGGAGCGCTACCGCGCCCAGCAGGGCATCGACCGCCCGTGGCCGGCCCGCGAGCGCGTCGTGGTCGCCCTCACCGGCGGCCCCGAGGGCGAGACGCTCGTGCGCCGCGCGGCCCGCACCGCCCAGCGCGGCGCCGGCGGGGAGCTGCTGGCCGTCCACGTCACCCGCGGGGACGGGCTGGTGGACGACTCCCCGGCCCGCCTGGCGCGCCAGCGCGAGCTCGTGGAGTCCCTGGGCGGCAGCTTCCACCGGCTCGTCGGCGACGACGTGGCCGACACCGTCCTGGAGTTCGCGCGCGGGGTCAACGCCAGCACCGTCGTCGTCGGCGCCAGCCGGCACGGGCGCCTGGCCTCGCTGCTGCGCGCGGGGGTGGGGGACGCCGTCGTGCGCGGCTCGGGCGCCGTCGACGTCCTCGTCGTCACCCACGACGAGCGCCCGCCCGCGGTGCGGCTGCCCGCCCCGGCCCGCGCGGTCCTGTCCCGCTGGCGCCGGGTGCTGGGCTGGGTGCTCGCCGTGGCCGGGCCGGTCCTCCTCGTGCTGGGACTGGCGGAGTTCCCCCGCCAGGACTTGTCCACCGACCTCATGGCCTTCCTCGTCGTCGTGGTGGCCGCCGCGCTGGCCGGCGGGCTGGCGCCGGGGGTGGCGGCCGCGGTGCTGGGCAGCCTGGCGGTCAACTGGTTCTTCACCCCGCCGGTGCACCGCTGGACGATCGCCGAACCGGCCAACGCGGTCGCGCTGGCGGTGTTCGTCCTCGTCGCCGTGGCGGTGGCCGGCACGGTCGACCTGGCCGCGCGCCGCAGCGCCGAGGCCGCCCGCCGGCGCGCGGAGACCGAGGCGCTCGCGGTGCTGACGCGCACGGCTCTGGTCGCCGACGACCCGCTGGGGGAGTCGCTGGAGCACGTGCGCACGACCTTCGCGGCCGGCTCGGCCAGCCTGCTGGAACGTCCCGGCGGCGCCCCGGCGGCCGCAGCGCCCGAGGACGGCTGGGACCTCGTCGCCTGCGCGGGGGGCGCGCCCTGCCGCGCACCCGCCGAGGGCGACGCGGAGGTCGTCGTCGACGGCACGACCGCGCTCGTCCTGCGCGGGCGCCTGCTGGGCGCGCAGGACCGCCGCGTGCTGGAGGCGTTCGCGGTCCAGCTGGCGGCGCTGCGCCAGCGGCAGCGGCTGGGTGCCGCGGCCGAGCAGGCCCGCCGGCTGGAGGAGGGCGACGCCGTGCGCGGGGCGCTGCTGACCGCCGTCTCGCACGACCTGCGCACCCCGCTGGCCAGCCTGAAGGCGGGGGTGGACAGCCTGCGCGCCACCGACATCGAGCTCGGCGAGGACGACCGGCGCGAGCTGCTCGGCGTCGTCGCCGACGCCGGGGACCGGTTGCAGTCGCTCATCGACGACCTGCTCGACCTGACCCGCGTGCGCAGCGGCGCGGTCGAGCCGCTGCTGGAGGACCTGGCGGTGGCCGACCTCGTCGAGGACGTCGTGCACGCGGCCGGCGAGCCGGCCGGTCCTGCCGCGGGGCTCGTGCGCCGCGAGGTCCCGGCGGACCTGCCGCTCGTGCGCGGCGACGCCGGCCTGCTGCGCCGGGTGCTGGCCAACCTCGTGCAGAACGCGCTGCGGCACGCGGCCGGCAGCCCCGTCGAGGTCGTCGCGTCCACGTCCGTCGAGGACGGCCGCCACGGCGTGCGGGTCCTCGTCGTCGACCACGGCCCGGGCCTGCCCGGCGCGGCCAAGGAGCGCGCGTTCACCCCGTTCCAGCGCCTGGGCGACCGCGGCGGGGAGGGCCTGGGGCTGGGACTGGCCGTCGCGCGCGGCCTGGCCGAGGCCGTGGGGGCCCGCCTGGCCGCGGAGGACACCCCCGGTGGCGGCCTCACGCTCGTGCTGGACCTGCCGCTGGCCGCGGGGTCGCGCGGGGGGACGTCGACCGTCTCGCAGCGGGTGGGCGCGTGAGCCGCGTCCTCGTCGTCGACGACGAGCCGGGGCTGCGCCGGGCGCTGGCCATCAACCTGTCCGCGCGCGGGTACGAGGTGACCACGGCCGCCACGGGTGCGCAGGCCCTGGAGCTGGCCGCCAGCGCGCACCCGGACGTCGTGCTGCTGGACCTGGGCCTGCCGGACCTGGACGGTCTCGACGTCCTGGCGGGCGTGCGCGGCTGGAGCGACGTGCCCGTCGTGGTGCTGACGGCCCGCTCGTCGGCGGTGGCGGCGGTCGACGCCCTCGACGGCGGCGCCGACGACTTCGTCGAGAAGCCGTTCGCGATGGACGTGCTGCTGGCCCGGCTGCGGGCCGCGCTGCGCCGCGCGGCACCGGTGGCGGGTGCCGCGGCGGGCGCCGGCGAGGCCGTGGAGGCCGGGCGGGTGCGGATCGACCTGGCCCGCCGCGAGGTGCTGCGCGACGGGGCTCCCGTGCGGCTGACCCCGACGGAGTGGCACCTGCTGGAGGTGCTCGTGCGCCACCGCGGCCGGCTGGTGCCGCAGGCGCAGCTGCTGCGCGAGGTGTGGGGGCCCGGGTACGGGCGCGAGACGAACTACCTGCGCGTGTACGTGGGGCAGCTGCGGCGCAAGCTGGAGGACGTGCCCGGCGAGCCGCGCCTGCTGGTCACCGAACCGGGGATGGGCTACCGGTTCGAGGGCTGACGCGGCGGCGCCCCGCCCGGCGGGTGCCGGACGGGGCGCTGCTGGTGGTGCGGGGGTGCTGCGGGTCGCCGCTCAACGGCGGCCGTGGTGGTGGTGGTGCTGGTTCCCGCGGTCGCGGCCGTCGCCCTGGTCGGCGACGAAGGAGGCCACCCACGCCAGCGGCGCGTTCCAGTTGACGGTGATCTCGTTGGTCGACCACGAGCCGATGTCGTCGACGTAGCAGAACTGCGCCGCCGGGCACCCGTCCGGGAACAGGGCCGCGGTGATCGGGTCACCGCTGGTCGCGGTCGGGGAGTACGGGCCGCCGGCCACCGTGCCCGCGGGCGGGTTCGGCAGCGACGGGTCGAGCTGGTTGGCGTACCAGCGCGAGTGCTGGTTCTCCGAGTACACGTCGCCGTAGCCGGTGACGTAGGAGTTCCCCAGCGCGTTGCGGCCCAGCAGGTAGTCCGCGCTGCGGACCACCCCGTCGCGGTAGGCGTCGTCCCCGGTGAGGTCGAACGCGGTGCCCAGGGTCTGCATGTTGCTGAGGATCTGGGCGTTCGAGCCCCACGCGTACTGGCCGTCCTCGGGGGCGTAGGCGTGCCCGAACGGCTGGGACTCCTGGTCGGCCAGGTAGCGGTCGGCCGCGGCGACCACGGAGGCGCGCACCTGGCGCAGCTCGTCCTTGTTCAGCTTGCTGGGCACGGTCGCCAGGTCCAGGCGGCCCAGGGCGCCGACGCTGCCCCAGTCGAAGCCGGTGTCGCCGAACACGTCGGCGGTGTGCACGGGGGAGGACAGGACGTCCTTGCGGAACCGCGGCTCACCCGTGGTGAGGTACAGCTGCGCGGCCGCCCAGTAGAACTCGTCGGACACCTCGTCGTCGTCGTACGGGCCGCTGCCGGGGTTCGGGTCCAGCGCCGCGTCCGGGGCGGGGGCGTACAGGTCCGGGTGCGCCTGCGCCGCCGCGTAGGCGGTGCGGGCCGCGGACAGCAGGCGCTTCGAGAACTCCTTGTCGTACGGGGCGAACAGGCGCGCGCCCTGCGCCGCGGTGGCCGCGACGTTCAGGGTCGCGGCCGTGGAGGGGCGGTACAGCACGCGCGGCTGCGGGTCGGCGGCCGGGTCCAGCGGCAGGCCCGTCCAGTCGACGTCGGCGACCTTGTGGTAGGCCATCCCCGCCAGCGGACGGCCCGGCTGCACCTGCATCTTCAGGAACCACTCCAGCTCCCAGCGCGCCTCGTCGAGGACGTCCGGGACGCCGTTGCCGGCCTCGGGGATCGCCAGGGTGCCGTCGGCCAGGGCGCCGCGGTCGGCGGTGGGCGCGTGCAGGCTGCGCTCGTACTGCTGCAGCAGCTGCGCGACGGCGATGCCGCCGTTGACGACGTACTTGCCGTGGTCGCCGGCGTCGTACCAGCCGCCGGTCACGTCGGTGGTGTAGTCGCACGTCCACGGCTCGTCGCCCTGCTTCACGAGCAGTTCCTGCGAGTCGTCGTCGAGGCTCTGGCACGGCACCGCGGTGTCGCCCTGGTTGGGCGCCACGCCGACGTGGCCGGCCTCGCGGCCGTAGCCGGGGGCGAGCTCGTCGGAGATCGGGGTGCCGCTGCGGTTGGTGTAGAAGAACGTCATCGCGTCGTCGCGCAGGCGCTCCCAGGCGTCCTCGCCGATGTCGAACGGGTGGCTGGTCTCGCCGTCGGCGACCAGCACCAGCCCGACGGAGCGGCGCTGGTACCCGCTGAAGTCGATGGTGTGGACGTTCAGCCCGGCGCTGGCGTCCACCCCGCGCGGGACGGTGCTCCCGCGGGCGACGGTGCGACCGCCGACCTCGCGCAGCTCCCACGGCAGGGCGTCGGTGGCGTCGGTGACCAGCGTGGCGCCCTTGGGCCCCAGCGGCAGGTACGCCTCCTGGTTCACCTTCACGCGCGGGCCGGTCTCGGGCACGTACGGGGGGCGCTCGGCGCCGCCGAGGAGCGCGACGTCGTCCACGCACAGCGTGTACGCGACGGGGTTGACGACGTCCTGCTGGAAGGCCAGCTGGGCGTTCGGGTAGTCGCGGTCGGCGGTGAAGAAGTACTCGAACTCCGCGAACTCCTCGGTGAAGGCGGGCTTGGCCGCGGGCAGGAACTGCTGGTAGTTCACGTCCGGCCCGCCCTGCACGACGACGCGCACGGGGCCCTCGGTGGCCGGGGTGGTGCGGGCGCGGAAGCTCAGCCGGTAGGTCTCGCCCTCGACGAGCGGCACCTCCTGCTGGACCGCCGCGCTGTAGGCCGCGCTGCCGGCGGGCACGGTGGTGCAGCCCGCGCCGTCCTGCACGGACTGCTCGGGGTAGATCGTCCAGCCGGTGGTGCCGTCGTCGAAACCGCCGTTGACGACCTGGTCCACCGGGTCGGCGGCGTGCGCCGCGCTCGGGGCCAGCAGCAGGGCGGCGGGGGTGAGCAGCGCGGTGGCCGCGGTCAGCGCGCGGGTGCGGCGCGCGTGCCAGGTTCGTGTGGGCACGTGGTCTCCTCGTCGTCGAGAGCGCTCTCACAGCGCCCGCACACCCTCTCCCGGGGACCGCCGCCTGTCAACGGAGGGTCGGCGCGCCGTCACCCGTGGGCGGCGCTCACGACCGCACCCAGCCGAACGTGCGCCGCACGGCCTCCTGCCAGTCCGCCCAGCCCCGCTCGCGCTCGGCCGGGTCCATCGCCGGCTCCCACTGCGCCGCGCGGTGCCAGCGCCGGCGCAGCGCGTCCGTGCCCGACCAGAAACCCACCGCCAGCCCCGCCGAGTAGGCCGCCCCCAGCGACACCGTCTCGCTGACCATCGGCCGCACCACCGGCGCGTCCAGCACGTCCGCGACGGTCTGCATGAGCAGGTTGTTGCTCGTCATCCCGCCGTCCACCCGCAGCGTGGAGGCCCGCAGCCCGGAGTCGGCGTCCATCGCCTCCACCACCTCGCGCGTCTGCCACGCCGTCGCCTCCAGCACCGCGCGCGCGATGTGCCCCTTGGTGACGAAGGACGTGAGCCCGACGATCAGCCCGCGCGCCTCCGCGCGCCAGTGCGGGGCGAACAGGCCGCTGAACGCGGGCACGAAGTAGCAGCCGCCGTTGTCCTCCACGGTGCGCGCCAGCGTCTCCACCTCCGGTGCGGTGGTGATCAGCCCGAGGTTGTCGCGCAGCCACTGCACCAGCGCGCCGGTCACCGCGATGGACCCCTCCAGCGCGTACGAGGCCGGGCCGTCGCCCGTGCGGTGCGCCACCGTCGTCAGCAGCCCGTGCGTGGAGCGGGTGATCTCGGTGCCGGTGTGCAGCAGCAGGAACGCGCCCGTGCCGTACGTGCACTTGGCCTCGCCGGGGGAGAAGCACGTCTGCCCGAACAGCGCCGCCTGCTGGTCGCCCAGCGCCGCGGCGATCCGCGCGCCCGGCACCACGGCGCGCGCCGTGCCGTACACCTCCGCGGAGGAGCGCACCTCCGGCAGCGCCGCGCGCGGCACCCCGAACTCCGCCAGCAGCTCCGGGGACCAGTCCAGGGTGCGCAGGTCCAGCAGCATGGTGCGCGAGGCGTTCGTGACGTCGGTGACGTGCCGGCCGCCGTCCGGGCCGCCGGTGAGGTTCCACACCAGCCACGAGTCGATCGTGCCGAACAGGACGTCCCCGGTCTCCGCGCGCGCCCGCAGCCCCGGGACGTTCTCCAGCATCCAGCGCATCCGCGGGGCGGAGAAGTACGTCGCCAGCGGCAGCCCGCACACGTCGGCGTACCGGTCCGCGCCGCCGGCGGCGGCCATGTCGGCCACCAGGGCGGCGGTGCGGGTGTCCTGCCACACCACGGCCCGCCCGACCGGCTCGCCCGTGCGCCGGTCCCACGCCACGGTCGTCTCGCGCTGGTTGGCGATGCCGATCGCCACGACGTCGGCGGGGGTGGCGTCCACCTGGGCCATCGCCTCCGGCACCAGCCGGGCCACGGCCCGCCAGATCTCCGCCGCGTCGTGCTCGACCCAGCCCGGGCGCGGGTAGTGCTGGCGGTGCTCGCGCTGGGCCACGGCCACCAGCCGGCCCGCGTGGTCGAACAGGATGCAGCGCGTGGACGTGGTGCCCTGGTCGACGGCGACCACGTAGCCCTGCTGGTCCGCCCGGGGCCCGTCGATGCGCACGGCGCCCATCCTCACCCGCGGGCGCGCTCGTCGCGCGCACCCAGCTGCCGCGAGATCGAGCGCGCCGCCGAGCGCACGGCCGGCACGTACCCCGCGCGCGGGCGCCCGCGGGTGTCCACGAGGTCGTCGACGGCGCCGTCCACGCCGACGGCCGCCACCACCAGGCCGCCCACGTCGCGTACCGGCGCGGCCACCGTCGCCCGCCCCGGCAGGTGCTCCTCCACGTCCAGCGCCCACCCCTGCGCGCGCACCTCGGCCAGGGCCCGGCGCAGCGCCGCCGGGTCGGTCAGGGTGCGGGCGGTGTAGCCGGGCAGCCGGCGCGGCATCCGGTGCGGCCCGCGCGAGGCCAGCAGCACCTTGCCCAGCGCGCACGCGTGCGCGGGCAGCGACTGTCCCGTCTGCAGCTCCTGCGCGCTGTCGTCGGGGCGGAACACGTGGTGCACCACGAGGGCGCGACCCTCGGCCAGCACCGCCAGCCGCACCGACTCCCCGGTGCGCGCCGCCAGGCTGTCGGCCCAGTTGGTGGCGAGCGAGCGCAGGTCGTCGGCGACCAGGCGCGGGCGGGCCAGGTCGCTCAGCCCCGGCCCCGCGCGGTAGTCGCCGTGCTCGTCCTGCACGACGAACCCCACGTCGACGAGGGTGCGCAGGATGCCGTGCGCGGTGGTCTTGGCCAGCCCCAGCGCGTGGGCGACCTCGACCACCCCGAGCCCGCCGCGGGCGGCCGACAGCAGCCGCAGCACCGCCGCGGCGCGCTCGATCGACTGGATGGGCCCGGGCACGCGGTCAGCGTGGCACCGGCGCGGAACCCCTGTCAGGCGCTCGCGCCGGGTGGTCCCTCAGGCGGGCTCGTGCTCCACGACCATCTCGATCCGGCCCGTGCGCACGTCGTAGATGCCGCCCGCGACGGGCGTGCCGGCCGGCAGGTACGGCCAGGAGCGGATGCGCTGCACGTCGCGCGCCAGCGAGGCGCGCTGGTCGGCGACGGTGTGGAAGTCGATGCTGCGGGTGTCCACGCCGTGCCCGGCGACGAGCTCGTGGACCTCCGCGTCGGTCTTCTTCGTCATGCCGCAGTCGGTGTGCGCCAGCACGAGGACGCGGTCCACGCCCAGCAGGAAGTGCGCCAGGGTCAGCGTGCGCAGGACGTCGGAGGTGACGCGGGCGCCGGCGTTGCGCAGGATCTTCGCGTCGCCGACCTGCAGGCCGAGGACCTCCAGCGGCGAGATGCGCGAGTCCATGCAGGTCATGACGGCCAGTCCCTTGGCGGCGCGGCCGGGGCGCTCCTCGCCCGGGAAGCTCTCGGCGAAGGCGGCGTTGCCGCTGCGGACGTCGGCGAAGGGGTCCTCGGGTGCGCTCACGGGCGTCATCGAACCACCCGCGCGGCCGGCGCCGCCACGGCCCGGTGCGCGGAGGACTAGCGTTCCGGGGGTGTCCGTCCTCGTCCTCCGCCACGGCCAGACCGCCTGGAGCCTGTCCGGCCAGCACACGGGGACGACCGACGTCCCCCTCACCGAGCAGGGCGAGGCGCAGGCCCGCGCGCTGCGCCCGGTGTTCGCCGCCCGCCGGATCGGCCTCGTCCTGACCAGCCCGCGCACCCGCGCGCGGCGCACCGCGGAGCTGGCGGGCCTCGCGGCCCCCGTGCCCGTGCGCGTGGACGAGGACCTGGCCGAGTGGGACTACGGCGCCTACGAGGGCCGCACCACCGCGGAGGTGTCCGGGGAGCTGGGCCGACCGTGGTCGGTGTGGCACGACGGCGTCGTGCCCGGCGCGACGCCGGGGGAGACCGTGCACCAGGTCGCCGCCCGCGCGCGGGCCGTCCTGGCGCGCGCGGCCGCCCACGAGCGCGGACGCGGGGAGGGGGAGGACCCCGGCGACGTCGTGCTCGTCGCGCACAGCCACCTGCTGCGCGTCCTCACCGCCTGCTGGCTCGGCCTGTCGCCCACGGCCGGGGCGCTGTTCGCGCTGGACGCCGGCACCTGGGGCGAGCTGGGCCACGAGCACGAGCGGCCCGTCGTGCGCCGCTGGAGCGTGCCGCCGCCCGCCTGAGCGTCCCGGCCGCCGGGCCCGGTCGCCCCCCGTGAGCGCTGCGCCGGCCGGGGTCACCCGGACGGCGCAGGACGGCCCGGCACGGCTCAGGTGCGCGCGCCGCGCGCCGATGGGACGGCGTGGACGCCGTGTGGACCGCCTGGGCCGCCACGGTCGTCGTGACCGTCGCGGCCGTCGTGGCGCTCGCCGTCCTCGTCCGCCAGCGCGACCGCGCCCGCCTGGACGCCGCCCGCACCGACCCGCTGACGGGCCTGGGCACCCGCCGCGCGCTGGCCGAGCACCTGGAGCCGCTGCTGCGCCGCGAGGGGGCGGGCCTGCTGCTGCTGGACCTGGACGGCTTCCGCGAGGTCAACGACAGCCTCGGCCACGCCGCCGGCGACGACCTGCTGGTGCAGGTGGCCGACGCGCTGGTGCGGACCGTGCGCGGCGGCGAGGGCCCCGCCGGCCGCGTCTTCCGCCTCGGCGGCGACGAGTTCGCCGTCGTCGTGCCCGGCCCGTGCGCGGCGCAGGACCTGGAGGTGCCGGCCAAGCGGCTGCTCGCCGGCCTGTCCGTGGGGGCCTTCCACGCCGACACCGTGCCGCTGGACCTCAGCGGCAGCATCGGGCTGGCGGCCGCCCCGGCCGACGGCCGCTCGGTGGGGGAGCTGCTGCAGCACGCCGACGTGGCGATGTACGCGGCCAAGCGCGGGCGCCTGGGCGTGGCCCGCTACGACCGGGCCACGGACCCGCACTCGGCGGCGAACCTGGAGCTGCTGGGGCAGGTGCGCCGGGCGATGGAGGACGACCAGCTCGTCGTGCACTACCAGCCGAAGGTGTCCGGGGACGGCTCGCGGTTGCTGGGGTTCGAGGCGCTCGTGCGCTGGGACCACCCCGAGCGCGGGCTCCTGGCCCCCGCGGAGTTCCTGCCGCCGGTCGAGCGCAGCCACCTCGTGCACGCCCTGACCCGCTGGGTGATGATCACGGCGCTGCAGCAGGCGGCGCGCTGGCGGGCGCAGGGCCTGGCCACCTCGATGGCCATCAACGTCTCGGCCGCCACGCTGGACGAGGGGCTGCTGGGCATCGTCGAGGAGGCGCTGGCCCTGACGCGCTGGCCCGCCGCCGACCTCGTCCTGGAGATCACCGAGACGGCCGTCATCGAGGACCCGGCCGGCGCCCGGCGCACCGTGCAGGCGCTGCGCGAGCGCGGGGTGCGGGTGGCCGTGGACGACTTCGGCGCGGGCTCGACGAGCCTGGGCCACCTGCGCGGGCTGCCGGTGCACGAGCTGAAGATCGACCGGCAGTTCGTCGCGGAGCTGACGGCGCACCCGGAGGACGAGGTCATCGTCTCCTCGGTCATCGCCCTGGCGCACCGGCTGGGCCTGACGGTCGTGGCCGAGGGCGTGGAGACGGTCGCCGCGGCCGACCGCCTGAACGCGCTGGGCTGCGACGAGCTGCAGGGGTTCTTCTTCGCCCGCCCGCTGCCGGCCGACCAGGCGATGGCCTGGGTGCGCGCGGAGGGGATGGGCGGTCCCGGGGTCGACACGCCGCTGGTGGTGCCCGCGACGGAGTGACGCCTCCTCGCCCCTGTTCTCCGATGCCTCAGCGATGTATCGTCGAGGTATCGGAGCCCGTGCGCGGTGCGCGGGCGGGACGGAGACCGCCGTGCGCCACCCCTTCCACGACCACGAGCACCACGAGCACGACCACCCCGGCCCGCGGCCCGGCCGCCGGCGCGGCCCCGGTGCCCGCGCGGCCTTCGGCGGACCGTTCGGGGGCCCCTTCGGCGGGCCGGGCGGACCCTTCGGCGGTCCCTTCGGCGGCCCGGGCGCGTTCGGCCGGCCCGGCTGGGGCGGCCCGCGCGGGCGGCGCCGGCGCGGGCGCGGCGACGTGCGCGCCGCCGTCCTCGTCCTGCTCGCCGAGGAGCCCAGCAACGGCTACCGCCTCATCGCCGAGGTCGAGCGCCGCAGCGGCGGCGCCTGGAAGCCCAGCCCCGGCTCGGTCTACCCGACGCTGCAGGCCCTGCAGGACGAAGGGCTGGTCGAGGCCGACCCCGCCGACCCCAAGCGGTTCACCCTCACCGACCTCGGCCGCCGCGTCGTCGAGGACGACCTGGCCGGCGCCGCCCCGCCGTGGGAGGCCCCCGGCGACGACGGCGAGGAGCGCGGCGGCCCCCACGACCGGCGCGCGCACGAGCTGCACCAGCAGCTCGGGCAGATCGCCGTCTCGCTGCAGCAGCTGCTGGCCACCGGCCGGCCCGGCGACGTCCAGCGCGCCAGCGACGCGCTGGAGGCGTGCCGCCGCCAGCTGCACACGATCCTCGCCGAGGACCTGCGCGCGGCGCCCGAGGAGGACTGAGGGTCCGGCGGTGCTGACCGGGAGACCGGCCGTCCACCGCCCGCGCGGGACCTCGCGCCCGGTGCGGACGGAACCCCGCTCGTCGGTGCGCACCGCGGGCGGTGGCCGGCCGGCGCTCAGAAGGTGACGACGGCCTTGAACCGCGCGCGGCCGCTCGCGGCGCGCTGGTGGGCCTGCTCGACGTCCGCGAACGCGAAGACCTCGCTGACGGGCGCGACCCGCCCGTCGGCGACCAGCTGTAGCGCCTCGACGAGGTGCTCCAGGCCGTTGTGCGCGGTACCGACGACCTGCCAGCTGTTCGAGACCAGGCCCAGGGCCGGGAGCGCGAAGTCGTCGGGCGCGATGCCCATCACGGCGACCTTCCCCCACGGCCGCAGGCCCTGCAGGGCGTCGAGCGCGGACGCGTGGTTGCTGCTGGTGTGCAGCAGCAGGTCGACGCCACCGCTGGCGGCGAGCGCCGCCCCGTCGCCGACCACCTCGTCGGCGCCCAGCTCGCGCGCCGCCCGCTCCTTGTCGGGGGAGCGGGTCACGGCGGTGACGTGGTGCCCGGCGGCCTTGGCGTACTGGACGGCGAAGTGGCCCACACCGCCGATCCCGACGACCCCGACGCGCGCACCGGGCGCGGGAGCCGCCCGGCGCAGCGCCGCCCAGGAGGTGTAGCCGGCGCACAGGGTGGGGGCGGCGTCCTCGTAGGAGATGCCGTCGGGCAGGACGACGGTGCCGACGGCGTCGACGGCCACGTGCTCGGCGAAGGCGCCGTCGACCGTCACCCCGGTCAGGACCGGGCTGGCGCAGTTGGCGGCGGTGACGAAGCTGGCCGGGTGCTCCTGGCGGCAGAAGGCGCAGGTGCCGCAGCCACGCTGGACCATCGGCATCCCGACGCGGTCGCCCACGGCGCGGCTGGTGACCCCCGCGCCGACCGCGACGACCTCCCCGACGCCCTCGTGACCGAGCACCAGCGGGAAGGGCCGGTAGGACAGGTCGCCGTGCGCCATCCACAGGTCGGTCCCGCAGACGGCGCCCGCGCGGACCTCCACCAGCACCTGACCGGGCCCCGCCCCCGGTCGCGGACGCTCCTGGAGGACCCAGGGTTCACGGGGACCGGGGACGACGGCGGCGTGCGTCGAGCTGCTCATCGGACGTTCTCTCCTGCGCCTCGGGGGACCGGGTCTGGGCGGGGGCACCCGCCGCCGGACATGCTCCGGCGGCGGCGGGTCCCGGGGATCGGCAACGAGTGCCTAGGCGCTCGCGGGATCCCCCGGTCCGCCTGCGCGCCCGCGGCCCGGCGCCTACGGTGCCCGGCGGGGCGCCCGCGCCGGCCGGTGCGCCAGACCGTGGAGCGGAGGGCGCCGTGGACGGCGGACCGGGACCGGGGGGCGGTGGGACCGCCCGTCGCGCGCGCCCCGTCGGCCGCGAGGAGCAGTCCGCGCTCCTCGCCGGGCACCTGGCGGACGCTCGCCGCGGGCGGGCGGGCACCGTCCTCGTGCTCGGCGCGGCAGGCGCCGGCAAGACGCTGCTGCTGCGGGAGCTGGCCGCGACGGCCGGGGACTTCCGGACGGTCCGCCTGAGCGCCGCGGCCGACGAGACCGGCTCGCCCCACTCCGCGCTGGAGCTCCTGGTGCGCTCGCTGCCGGCGCGGGTCGCGGCCCTGCCCGCGCCGCAGCGGCGGGCCCTGGCCGTGGTCACCGGCCGCGAGGCCGGTGCCCCGCCGGACGCCCTGCTGGTCGGGCTGGCCGTCGAGGGGCTGCTCAGCGGGGCCGGACCCCTGCTGTGCCTGGTCGACGACGCCGACCGGCTGGACCCCGCCAGCTTGCGGGCCCTGGCGTCCGCGGCCCGGCGGCTGCGCGAGGGCCGCCTGCTGCTCGTCCTGGCCGCCCGCCCGGGCCGGGTGGAGGACGCCTTCGGCGGCAGCGCCCGCGTGCTGCTGCCGCCGCTGGACCACGTCGCCGCGCACCGCCTCCTGGACGCCCTGGTCGAGGTCCCGGTCGAGCCCCACCTGCGTGAGCAGCTGGTCGCCGAGTCGCGCGGTGACCCCGCGGCCCTGTGCGGGTTCGTCGACCTCGTGGGGCCGGCCGCCCTCGCCTCGGGCCTCGGCGCCCTGGCGCCCGCACCGCCCGGGACGGACCTCCCCGCACCGGCCGCCCCGGTGCGTGGACTGCTGGAACGGGCGGGGCGGCTGGCTCCGCCCGCCCGCACCGCGCTCCTGGCGGCGGCCGCGGAACCCACCGGCGACCCGGCGTCGCTGCGCTCCGCGCTCCGGGTGGTGGGCCTGCGGCCCGACGACCTGACCGCCGCCGCCGACGGCGGGCTCGTGGAGGTCGGTGCCCGGGTGCTCCTGGCCGACCCGCGGCTGCGGCCGCACCTGCACCGCGGCGCGGCCCCCGCCGAGCGCCGGAGGGTGCACGCGGCGCTCGCGCTCGCCGCTCAGCGCCGCGACGATCCGGACCGCGCCGCCTGGCACCGCGCCCTGGCGGCCCCGGGTCCCGACGACGGCATCGCCCGCGACCTGGAGGAGAGGGCGGGCGCAGCGGCCGACCGCGGCGCGGTCGGGACCGCCGCGCTGCTCCTGGAGCGGGCGGCTGCGCTGACCGGTTCCCCCGCGGACGCGGCGGACCGGCAGTGGCGGGCGGGACGGGCGTGGCAGGAGTCCGGTGACGCGGCGCGGGCCCGGCCCGCGATCGCCGGTGCCGCGCTGCGGCTGCGCGACGCCGGACGTGCGGCGCGGACCGGAGCGCTGATGGCCCGCATGGACTACGACCAGCGGCACGGGCGCCGGGAGGTGGACCGGCTCGTGGAGCTGGTCGCCGCGGACCGCGAGCCGGCCCGCGCCGACGTGGAGGCCCGCCTGCGCGCGGTGGTCGGCACGATGATCTCCGGCTCTCCGTCGGCGCGGGACCGCCTCCTCACCCTGGCCACCGACCCGGCCCGGGAGGGTCCGGCCGGTTTCGCCGAGGCGGCGCTGGACGCGCTGCTGGCGGCGGCGGCGGACCGCCCGGCGCTGGCGGTGACCTGCGCCGAGCGCGCCGTGGCGTCGCTGCCGCGCGCGGGGGACCTGTCCGCGGACGTCGACTTCATGTGGATCCACCTGGTGTGCGTGCTGTCGTGGGACGAGGCGGCGCTCGTGCGCCTGGCGCGCCGGTACGTGGACGAGGTGCGCAGCCGGGGGCGGCTGGCCCAGGCGGGTCTGGCCTACAACTACGCAGCGGTGATCGAGATGCACGCGGGCCGCCTGGGGGAGGCCGAGGAGCTGTCGCGCCGGGCCCGGCGGGTGCGGGAGCTGACCGGCGCCCGGGAGAACCACCGCGTCGACCTCCTGCTGGCCGCCTGGCGCGGGGAGGGTTCCCGGGTGGCCGACCTGGCGCGCGCCTGCCGGGGACTGGCCGCGGAGAACGGTGAGACGCGCGTCCTGGCGACCGTCGCCTACGCGCAGGCGCTGCTGCACAACGGTTCCGGGCGCTGGTCGGCTGCCGCGCGAGCGCTGGCGCCCGAGCGCCGCGACACCGGTTTCGCGCCGTTCCTGCTGCCCGAGGAGGTGGAGGCGGCGGTGCGGGCCGGGGACCTCGACCGCGCGCGACGGGCCCACCGGCGGTTGCAGGAGTGGATCGCCGGCGTGCGGACCCCGTGGGCGCGCGGCCTGGACCTGCGCTGCCGCGCGTTGCTGCTGGACCCGGCCGGCGGGGCGGAGGACCTGCACCGCGAGGCGGTGGCCGTCTCGGCGGAGGGGGAGAGCAGCACCCAGCTGGCCAGGGCGCGGCTGCTCCTGGGCGAGCACCTGCGCCGCGCGCGCCGCCACGTCGCGGCGCGCCGGGAGCTGGGCCCGGCGCACGAGACGTTCACCGCGGTGGGGGCCGCCGCCTTCGCCGCCCGCGCAGCGCGCGAGCTGAGGGCGGCCGGTGGTGTCCCGCGCGGCGCGGGGGAGGGAGCGGTGCGGCTGACCGCGCAGCAGGTGGCCGTCGCGCGGCTCGCGGCCGGAGGGGCGACGTCGAAGGACATCGCCGCCACGCTCGTCGTCAGTCCGCGCACCGTCCACGCGCACCTGCGAGCCGTCTTCGCCACGCTGGACGTCACCTCGCGCCGCGCCCTCGGCGACGCGCTCGCCGAGCACGGGATCGCCGGGGAGGACGTCGACCGCGCGTGAGCGGCCGGGCGCCGTGCCGGGGTGCCCCGGGGAACCCCGGGGAACCCCGGGGAGCTCCGAGAACTCCGGAGAACTCCGGAGAACTCCGGAGAACTCCGACACACCGTTGTCGCGGGAGCGCCCGAGGGTGGGTCCCGTGACCGACACCACGAACCCCACGACCACCCCCTCGGACCCCACGACCACCTCCGCCGCCCGGCGCTCGCTCGACCTGTGGCTGACGATGTGGAACGGCGACGGCGGCCTCGCCCGGCGCATCTGCGCCGACGACTTCCGCATCCGCTTCGCCGTCACCGAGCCCGACGGGTCGACGCCCGCCGACGACATCCGCACCGCCGAGGACTTCGCCCGCTACCTGGGCTGGTGGCACGGCCAGCACCCCGGCGTCGTGTTCACGAACGTGGCCGACGCGATCGACGGCGAGCACGGCCGGCTGCTGTGGGACATGGAGGCGCCCGGCGTCCACGTGGGCGGCGTCGACGTCTTCGACTTCGACCCCGACGGGCGGGTGCGACGGGTCTGGTCGGTCGGCGGGCAGCGCAGCGTGCGCGGCTGAGGCGCGTCCCAGCCGTCCTCTGCCAGGCTGACGGCCGTGAAACGGGCCGAGCGGCAGTACGCCCTCGTCGACCTGCTGCGGGGAGCGGACCGACCCTGGTCGGCCGCTCGGCTCGCCCGGGAGTTCGGGGTCTCGCGGCGGACCGTCGAGCGCGACATCGCCTCCCTCCAGCTCGCCGGGGTCCCCCTGTACGCCGACCACGGGGCCGCCGGCGGCTACTCGATCCTGCGCGAGTACTCCCTGCCGCCGCTGAACCTGACCGCCGCCGAGTCGCTGGCGGTGCTGGCGGGGCTCGGATTGCTGGACTCCTCGCCGTACCAGGGCGCCGCGCGCCGCGCTCGCGCGAAGATCAACGCGGTCATGGCCGACGAGCACCGCGGGCCCGTGCGCGACGTGCTCGCGACGCTGCAGGTCATCGACACCTCCGCACCGGCGGGCGGCGCCGTCCCGCTCGCCGTGCTCGCCGACGTCATCGCGGCCCGACGCGTCGTACGCATCACCTACACCGGAACGGGGACGACAGGAGCGGATGGGACCGCCGGCGACGTCACCGTCCGCGACGTCGAGACGATGGGACTGCTGCGCGGTGACGACGCGTGGCTGCTCGTCGGGTGGTGCCGGTTGCGGGAGGCGATCCGCGGCTTCCGCATCGAGCGGATCACCCGCCTCGAGGTGCTCGAGGAGGTGGCGCCGGTGCGGGACCCGACGTTGCTGGAGGCGGACCAGGCGCGCTGGCCGGTGCGGAACCTCGGCTGAGGAGCGGGACCGCTGCGACGCCCCCACCCGACCCGTGACCCCCTCCACCGCTCCCGCCGTCGACGTGCTGACCGTTCCGGAGAACTCGTACCCGTCCCCGCATCCGCCTCGGATGCCTCGACACCAGGAGTGACCATGACCACCTTCCTCATCACCGGCGCCGGCAGCGGGTTCGGCAAGGGCGTCGCCCTGCGGCTGGCCCAGCTGGGACACGAGGTCATCGCCGGAGTCCAGATCTGGCCCCAGGTGTGGCAACTGCGCCAGGAGGCCGGAGCCGCCGGGGTCCGGCTGGAAGTCGTCAAGCTGGACACCACGAACGCGCTCGACCGCGCCCACGCCTTCAGCCACGACATCGACGTCCTGTTCAACAACGCGGGCGTCATGCACACCGGCCCGGCCACCGAGGTCCCCGAGTCCCTGTGGCGCGAGTCCTTCGACGTCAACCTCTTCGCCACCATCGAGATGACCCGCGGCTTCGTACCCGCCCTGGTCGAGAAGGGCAGGGGCAGGATCGTCTTCGTCTCCTCCATCGCCGGCTTCGGCAAGGTGCCGTTCCTGTCCCCCTACGCCGCGACCAAGCACGCCCTGGAAGCCTTCGCCGGCATCCTGCGCCAGGAGGTCGCGGACTACGGCATCACCGTCCAGACGGTGAACCCCGGCCCCTACCTGACCGGCTTCAACGACGTGGGCTTCAGCTCGATGCACCAGTGGTTCGACGCCGACACCGCGACCATCGCCGTCCCCTCCGAGTTCATCTTCGAGGGCACCCTGCCCGGGCAGTACGACCCCGAGGAGATGATCACCGCGATGGTCCAGGTGCTCACCGGGGAGTCCAACGCCTACCGCACCACCTTGCCCACCGAGGTCGCCGCGCAGATCAAGGCCGACCAGGCCGCCGAGTGGGATCTCACCGTCCCGGTCCCCACCACCACCTCGCAGGAGTCCAGCTCGTGACCGACCTCAGCCTCGACCGCGCCCGCGGTGTCCTCGACGCGGCCCTCGCCGCCGCCCGGGAGGCCGGTGTTCCCCTCAGCGTCGCCGTCGTCGACGCCGGCGGACACCTCAAGGCCTTCTCCTCCCAGGACGGCGCCACGCTCGGCAGCATCGACATCGCCGTCAGGAAGGCCCGCACGGCACAGCTGTTCACGATGCCCACCGGCACCCTGGGGGAGCACTCCCGGCCCGGCGGAGCGCTCTACGGCATCGAGCTCACCAACGGCGGTCTGGTGACCTTCCCCGGCGGCGTCCCCCTCGTGGACGGCGCCACGCTCCTCGGGGCCGTCGGTGTCAGCGGCGGCCTGCCCGACGACGACCAGAGCGTCGCCGACGCCGGAGCAGCAGCCCTCTGAACGACCCGCCGTCGCCGCTCAGGAGGGGAGGCGCGAGCCCGTCAGCAGCGACCCGACGACGGGGGTGACGGCGTGCACGAGCGCCGTCCCCCGCGGGGGCAGCTCCCCGGCCCAGCCGGCGGCCGCGCACACCGACAGCCGCACCGCGAGGTTCGCGGTGACGGGATGGGCGCGGCCGCCGGCGCCGCCGCGCACCGGGCCCGTCGAGGCCAGCGCCCCGCCGCGGTGGTGGCGGGCGTGCTCCAGCACCCACCCGGTGCCCACGGCGCTGGCCGGGCTCGTCGTCAGCAGCAGCGCGGTCGCCGGGACCGCGCTGCGCCGCAGCGCCTCCCGCGCCCCGGCGGTCAGCAGTGCGCCGGGCGGGGCGTCCTCACCGGCCACGACCGCGGCCAGGTCGACCCCGTCGACCACCTCCACCAGCGGCGTCCAGTCCGCCAGCGCCCGGGCGGCTGCCCCGGCTCCCGCGACCGCCAGCAGGACGGTGGTCTCCACCCCCGAGGCGGCCGCCTCGTCCGCGGCGGCCACCAGGTGCTCCAGGCAGCGGTCCAGGGTCACCTGCGGTCCGGGCACGGGCAGCACGGCGAAGGCGCGGTCGACGCGCACGCGTCCCCCTCCCGCCGGGCCGGGCCCGGTCGTGGGTGTCGTCGGGGCTCCTGCCTAGCGCACGACGGGCCCGTCCGCCCGGCGCGCGTGTCGATCAGGCCCCCGGCGCGTCCCCGGGGGAGGTGCCCGGCAGCGGCAGCCCGCGCAGCTCGCCGACGACGGCGCCCCCGCCCAGGACCGGCTGGGACGCGAACGGCGCCAGCGCGTCCGCGGCCACGCCCAGCAGCGCCAGGCCCACCGCGGCCACGGGCATCCGGGCCCGCGCGCCCCCGTCGGCGATCTTGACGGCGACGGCGGACCCGTCGGGCAGCGCCGCCACCTGCACCGCCTCCACCCCGTCCTTGGCCACGATCCCCGGCACCGCCCGCAGCAGCGCGGTCGTGTCGCGACCCTCCCCGGCGACCAGCTCCGGGAAGGAGCGGACCGCGTCCGCGACCCGGCCCTCGGGGGTGCCCGCGCCCGCGGCGGCCAGGCGGCCCACGGCGCGCGCCAGGCCCGTCAGCGGCACCGCGAACAGCGGCGCCCCGCAGCCGTCGGTGCTCGCGGCGGCCGGCGCGGCCCCGGTCAGCTCGGCGACCGTGTCCGCGACCGCCCGCTGCAGCGGGTGGGCGGGGTCCAGGTAGGTCGCCGGGTCCCACCCGTTGACCCGGCACGTCAGCAGCATCGCCGCGTGCTTGCCGGAGCAGTTCTGCGCGAGGCGCTCCGGCGCGCGCCCGGCGACCCTCCAGCGGGCGTGCTCCAGCTCGCCCAGCGGCAGGTCGGGGGCGTTGCGCAGGTCGTCCGGGCCGAACCCGCCCAGCTCCAGGACCCGCCGCACGGCCGCCAGGTGCACGTCCTCGCCGGAGTGGCTGGACGTGGCGACCGCCAGCAGGTCGGCGGGCAGGTCCAGGCCGTGGCGCAGCATCGCCACCGACTGCAGCGGCTTCAGCGCCGAGCGCGGGTAGACGGGCGCCTCGACGTCACCGACCGCGGCCAGCGGCTCCCCGCCGGGGCCGAGCACGGCCATCGAGCCGTGGTGCACGCCCTCCACGAGGTCCCCGCGCACCAGGACGGCGACGGGGACGTGCTGGGCGGGGGGACGGGTGGTGGCGGGCACCGCTGGAGGATACGGACGCCCGCCGCGGGCCCGGCGTGGCGCTTTGCGCGCGCGGCCGGCGACCGGGACCTTCGACCCTGGGACCGCCGGTCGCGGGCGTGCACCGTCCGGCGCGGGGGACGGGGACCGCCCGGGGCGGCCCGGTGGAGCGAGGAGGTGGACCGTGCACCGACGCCTGACGAGCCCGGCGACGCGGGGGGCGAGCCGCCCGGGAGCGCGCCAGCGGCCCGTGGACCTGCACACGCGCACGGCCGTCGTCGTCTTCCACGACGGCTCGCGCGACAGCCGCCTCGCGGTCCACCTCGCCGCCGTGGAGGCCGTGGCGACGGGGGACTGCCTGCACGTCGTGACCGTGGCGGAGGACCCGGCGGGCGCGGGCGACCCGGGGGACGCGCGGCGCCCGCGCGCCCTCGCCGGGCTCGTGGACGCCGAGGACCTCGACGAGCTCGAGGGGGCGGGAGCGCGGCGCCTGGCCGTGGAGGAGGCCCGCGAGCTGCTGCGGGTGACGGAGGACCGCCTGCACCGGGCCTGGCCGTCCCTGCGCACGTGCACCCACCTGCACTGGGGGTCGCCGGCCCTGGCCGTCGACGCCGAGGTCCGCGCGGGGCGGCTGTCCTTCGCCGGCAGCCGCGGCCGCGGCCGGCAGCGGGACGGGGAGGGCGGTGGCGGGCGGCTGGGCGGGTGCGTGGGGCACCTGCTGTCCGCGGCCGGCCCGGCCGGGCACGCCGTCGTCGTGGCGCGCGCGGCGGACACCCGCCCGGCGCCGGCGCCGTGGGCGCGCGCGGTGAGGTCCGGCGCGCCGGGCGACCCGGACTTCGCGGCGCTGGCCCGTGACACCGCGGCCCGGTGCGGGGCGGAGCTGACCGTCGCCGACGCCCGCCGGCTGCGCGCCCGCTGGTTCCGCCGCGCCGGCGACCCCGCGCAGCTGCTCGGTGACCGCCCGGCCACCTCGCCCGGGTTCCTGCTCCTGGACCCCAGCGTCGAACCGGGCACGGCCGCGCCCCTCGTCGCCGCCCTGGCCGGCCCGCCCGTCCCCGCCCGCGCCTGACCCGTCCCCACCCCGCACCCGCGCCCCCACCGGGCCCCTCCTTCCGTGATCCTGCTGGTGGTCCCAGCAAGATCACGGTGGGCGGGGGTCGCGACCGTCGTGATCACGGGTGCGTGAGCGCTCACCCGTCCGTGATCACGGCGGGTGGGGGCGGGGTCCGGGGGCGGGACCGAGGTCCCTGGTGCGGGGCACGGGCCGCGCGCACGCTGGCGGCGCGGGCGGCGGAGGGGCCGCCGCCGCACGGACCCGGGAGGGGCCATGACCGCGACGGGGCGGGACAGGGTGGTCGTCGGCGTGTGGGACGCCACCGCGAGCGGGGCCGCCGTCCGCTGGGCGGCGCAGGAGGCGGAGCTGCGCGGCGCGGACCTGCACCTGCTGCACGCCGTGCCCGAGGCGGCCACGGGCGACGTCACGTACGCCTGGTACGCCGCCGCGCACCTGCAGCAGCTCGAGCGGGCCGGTCGCGCGGCCCTGGAGGAGCTGGCCGCGCAGGTCGCCGCGACCCGGCCGCAGCTGCCGGTGACGACCGCGCTGGAGCGCGCACCCGTGCGCCGGGCGCTCGTGGACGCCGCGACGCACGGGGCGGGTGCGGTCCTGCTCGTCGTGGGCGCGCGGCGCCGGCGCGCGGCCGCCGCCCTGCGGCTGGGCTCGACGGCCCTGCACCTGGCCGCCCACGCGCCGTGCCCGCTGGCCGTCGTGCGCGCCGTCCCGGCCGGCGACGCGCGGGGCGTGGTCGTCGGCCACGACGGCTCCCCGGCCTCGGCCGCCGCGGTGCGCTTCGCCGCGCAGCGGGCGCTGGCCGCGGGGGAGGCGCTGCACCTGGTGCGCGCCCACGACACCCCCGCCCGCCGCCTCGACGGGTGGAGCCCGCAGCTGTACGAGGAAGTGCGTGCCGCCGACGGCGCCGCGCACCGGCGCGAGGTGGAGGAGGCCGCCGCCCGGCTGCGCGAGGAGCACCCCGGCCTGGAGGTCCACGTCCACCTCGCCCCCGACACCGACCCCGCCGACGCGCTGACCGGCGTCGCCGCGCGCGCCGCGCTGCTCGTCGTCGGCGCCCGCGGGCACGGCGCCTTCGTCAGCGCGCTGCTGGGATCGGCCAGCCACGACGTCCTGCACCGCGCGAGCGGTCCCGTCGTCGTCGTGCCGGACCCGGACCGCGTGCACCACCAGCGCGCGGCGCGGCGGGCCGCGCACGCTGGACCTTCCCGCGACGTCAACGCCTAGCGTCCCCGGCGAGGAGGTGGTGGCCGTGGAGTGGACCGTCGCGCAGGTGGCGCGGGCGGCCGGGACGACGCCCCGGACGCTGCGCCACTACGACGAGGTCGGGCTGCTCCCGCCCACCCGGACGGGCGCCAACGGCTACCGCTACTACGACGGGGCCGCGCTGCTGCGCCTGCAGCGGATCCTGCTGCTGCGCGGGATGGGCGTGGGCCTGCCCGCGATCGCCGACCTCCTCGCCGCCCGCACCGACGCGGGCACCCTCCTGCGGCAGCACCTGGAGCTGCTGCGGGAGCAGGAGGAGCGGCTGCGGCGCCGCAGCGCGGCCGTGCGCGCGGCGCTGGGCCGCGTGGAGCGCGGGGAGGAGCTGGACGTGGACGAGGTGTTCGACGGGTTCGAGGGGGCGCGCGGCCCCGAGGAGGACGGCAGCCGCTGGGAGGAGGAGGTGGTGGCCCGCTGGGGCCGCGGCGCGTGGGAGGACGGCCGCCGCGCGTGGGAGGCGCTGGGCCCGGACGGGCGGGCGGCGGCGCTCGCCGAGCACGACGCGGTGGGCCGGGGGCTGGCCGCCGCGCTGGGCGAGGACGAACCCGCGGACGGCGAGCGCGCGCAGGAGCTGGTGCGCCGGCACCACGCGTGGGTGTCGCGGTCGTGGGTCCCGGGGGCCGACGCGTACCGCGGGCTGGCGGACACCTACGTGCAGGACGAGCGGTTCCGCGCGACGTACGAGGCGTTCGGGCCAGGGACGGCGCGCTACCTGCGCGACGCGGCGCACGTGTTCGCCGACCGCGAGCTCACCTGAGCCGGGCCGGTCAGCGGGCGGGTCAGCGGGCCGGTCACCGGGCGCTCCACCGGAGCGGCACCCACCGGGCGCCCGCCGTCGGCCCGCCGTCGGCCCGCGTGTCGGTGGCGCGGGGCAGGGTGGGCCGGGTGACGAGCACCGCTGACCCGCTGCGCGACGGCCTGGCCGGGCGCACCGGGTTCGACCCGGACTTCCTGGCGCCCGGCCCCGCCGTGCCGGTGCCGCTGCCGGTCGACCCGCTGGACGCGGCGGCCGTCGTGGTCCTGCCGTACACGCGCTTCTCGGTGGTGCTGCGCCCGGACCGGCGGCTGGCGGCGGCGACGGTCGTCGGGATCGACGGCGGGTCGCTGGTCGACGTGGAGCGCGGCGGCGACCCGTGGTTCCTGGACCCGCGCGTCGGCCCGGACGAGCAGGCCGGGGCGGAGCTGTACCGGGACAACGACTTCGACCGCGGTCACCTGGTGCGCCGCCGCGACCCGGTGTGGGGTCCGGCCGAGGTGGCGCGGCGGGCGAACGCGGACACGTTCGCGTACCCGAACGCCGCGCCGCAGCACGCCCGGTTCAACCAGTCGCTGGAGCTGTGGCTGGGGCTGGAGGACCACGTGCTGGCGTTCGCGCGGGAGGTCTCGCACCGCGTCGTCGTGGCCACGGGCCCGGTGCTCGCCGACGACGACCCGGAGTACCGCGGGGTGCGGGTGCCGCGCCGGTTCTGGAAGGTCGCGGGCTGGCTGCGCCCGGGCGCCGGCGGTGAGCGGGGCGCGCCGGTGCTGGCGTCGGCGGCCTTCGTGCTCGACCAGACGCCGCTGGTGGCGGACGTGCTGCGGGCCCGGGCGCAGGCGCGGCCCGCGCCGGACCTGGGGGGTTTCCGCACGTTCCAGGTGCCGGTCGCGGACGTGGCCGAGCTGACCCGGCTGGACCTGGGGCCGCTGCCGGCGGCGGACCGCCTGCCCGCGCTCGCCCCGGTGGCGGCGGGCGCCGACGTGGACGGCGGGGTGCCGGCGTGGCGGACGGTGACGGCGCCGGGCGACCTGCTGCTGTGACCCGGCCACCCGCCGCGGGCCGGCAGGTCAGGTGAGGCTACCCTCGCCGCGTGAACCGTCGATCCCTCCTCGCGGCCCTGGCCGCCTCCGGCGCCCTCGCCACCCTGACCGCCTGCGGGAGTGACGCCGCCGACGCGGGGTCGGCCCCCGGCGCCTCCGCCCCGGCCGCCGGCGGCTCCTTCCCGGTGACGGTCGAGCACGTCCTCGGCTCGACGGAGGTGCCGGCCGAGCCCCAGCGGGTCGTCACCGTCGGCTACAACGAGCAAGACTTCGTCCTGGCGCTGGGCGTCGTGCCCGTGGGCACCCGCAAGACCCTCAGCTACGACTCCGCGCAGCGGCCGTGGGCGCAGGACCTGCTGCCCGAGGGCGGGATCCCCGAGGTCGGGGAGGCGGAGCTGAACCTGGAGGCGATCGCCGCCCTGCAGCCCGACCTGATCGTCGGTGCGTACTCCTACGTGGAGCAGGCCCTGTACGAGCAGCTGAGCGCGATCGCCCCCACGATCGCCGACGTGCCCGGCGAGAGCGAGGGCGCCGCCGCCACCTGGCAGCGGGAGCTGGAGGTGATCGGCCAGGCCCTCGGGCGCACCGACGAGGCCGCCGCCCTCACCGAGGAGGTCGAGGCGGTGTTCCAGGACGCCGTGGACGCGAACCCGGGGTTCTCCGGGAAGACCGTCACGGTCGCCCTGGTCATCGGCGGGCAGTACTACCTGCTGGGCGCGGAGGACCCGCGCGGGAAGTTCTTCCACGAGCTCGGGTTCGAGCCCAACCCCACCACCGGCGAGCTGAGCGCCGAGCAGGTGTCGGTGATGGACACCGACGTGCTCGTCGTCCTGGGCGCGAGCGAGGAGGACTTCGCCGCGAACGGCGTCGCCGCCGGCCTCGCCGTCGTCACCGATGGCCGCACCGTCTACATGCCCACGTTCGAGGACGACTTCGCCGGCGCGCTCGGCTTCTCCAGCCCGCTGTCGCTGCCGTACGCCGTCGAGACCGCCGTGCCGGCGCTGGCCGCGGCCGCCGACGGCGACCCCGCCACCGTCCCGGCGACGCTGTGAGCCGCGCGGCCCGGTGACCGTCGCGGTCGCCGGGCCGCCGCTCCACCTGGCGCCACGGCCGACGCCTGGTTGGCTGGGGCCATGCGCATCTTCTTCACCGGCGGCAGCGGCAAGGCCGGTCACCACGTCGCGCCGTACCTGGCCTCCCGGGGCCACCACGTCACCAACGCCGACCTCGCCCCGCTGGGCCACCCCGACGTCACCGACCTGCGGGTCGACCTGACCGACACCGGCCAGGTGTACTCGGCCCTGGCGGGCATGCCCACGACGGCCGACCTCGACGAGGCCGACCCGCGCGCCGGCGCGGGCACCTCCTACGACGCCGTCGTCCACTTCGCCGCGATCCCCACGATCCTGCGCGCGCCGGACGCCACGACGTTCGAGACGAACATCCGCGCGCACTACAACGTGCTGGAGGCCGCGACGCGGCTCGGGATCCGCAAGGTGGTGTTCGCCTCCTCCGAGACGACCTACGGCATCTGCTTCTCCCGCGGCGAGCGCAAGCCCCTGTACGTGCCGGTCGACGAGGAGCACCCCGTCGTGCCGGAGGACTCCTACGCCATGTCGAAGGTGGCCGGGGAGGTGGTCTCGCGCTCGTTCCAGGCCCGCACCGGCGCGGACGTGTACGGCCTGCGGATCAACAACGTCGTCGAGCCGCACGAGTACGCCGAGAAGTTCCCGCCGTTCCTCGCGGACCCGGCCCTGCGCCGGCGCAACGTCTTCGGCTACATCGACACCCGCGACCTGGGGCAGCTGACGCTGCGGGCCCTGGAGACCGACGGGCTGGGTTACCAGGTCTTCAACGTCGCCAACGCCGACACGTCGGTGGCCGCGACCACCCAGGAGATCCTCGGCACGTTCTACGAGGGGGTCGAGGTGCGGCGCGAGATGGGCCCGCACGAGACCTTCTACAGCATCGACAAGGCCCGGCAGCTGCTCGGCTACGAGCCGCAGCACTCCTGGCGCGACGTGCTGGAGGACCCCCGCGCCTGACGGGCCGCCCGGGGGGCGGGCGACCCGGGCCGCCGTCCGCGGCCCGGGTTCAGCGGACCCACACGCGCAGGTCGCCGACCGCGTCGAAGCCGCCGGCGACGGCGTCCGCCAGGACCGCGCCGCGCTGGTACCCGACGAGGGGACGCGCGGGGAACAGGGCCGCGACGGCGCCGGCGAGCTCCGCCCAGTCCAGCCGGTGCCCCTCGACGGCGTAGGTGTTGGAGACGTCGACCGCCCCGCTGCCCAGGCGGGCGACCGCTCCGGCGACGGTGCGCCCGTCCACCCGCCGGGCCAGCACGGCGAAGTGCCCGCGCCGCAGCAGCGCCGGGAGCAGGACCGCGCCGGTGTCGTGCAGCGCGGTCCACTCCGCCAGCTCCTCCCGGGTCCGCACCCGCGTCCACGGTCCCCGCCCGGGTCCCGCGGCGCGGTCCGCTGCCGCAGCGGGTCGGCGGTGGACCCAGGTGGCGGAGAACAGGAGCCGCATGCCCGCGCCGGTCAGGTCCAGGGTGGCGAAGCTGTCCTTGACGCCGGCGTGCTCACGGCCCGCGAGGCGCTGCTCGAGGCGCTCGGCCGTCACCCCGGGTTCCACCACGACGGCGTCGGAGTGCAGCGGCGGTGGTGCGCCCGCAGCGCTCCACACCCCCTCCGAGATGACGGACCCCACACCGTGCAGGGCGCACAGGTCCTCGTACCAGCCGACGCCGGCGTCGACCGCGGTGCGCAGCCGGGGATCGAGCGCTGCGGGTCCCTCGGGGACCACCGGGGTGTCGCGTGCGGTGCTCATCGGCGCCCATCCTGCGGCACCGGTCCGCGCGCGCGGTCGGGTTTCCCGTCGTCGCCCGCGGGCCGTCCTGCCCCGTCGGCGCCCCCCTCAGCGCGCGGCGGCCGGTCCCACCCGCGCCGGCCACCAGACGCGGTCGCCGACGTCGTGGGCGATCGCCGGCACGAGGAACGAGCGCACCAGCAGGGTGTCGATGAGGACGCCGACGGCGACGAGGAACGCCAGCTGCGCCAGGAACAGCAGCGGCACCACGGCCAGCGCCGCGAACGTCGTGGCCAGCACGACCCCGGCGGAGGTGATGACCCCGCCGGTGGCGCGCAGGCCCCGCAGCGTCCCGGTGCGGGTGCCGTGGACCAGCGACTCCTCGCGCACGCGCGTCATGAGGAAGATCGAGTAGTCCACGCCGAGGGCGACGAGGAACACGAACGCGTACAGCGGCACGACCGGGTCGGCGCCGGGGAACCCGAGGACGTGCTCGAACACGAGCGCGGCCAGGCCCACGGTGGCGGCGTAGGACAGCACGGTGCAGGCCATGACGACCGTGGCGGCCAGCACCGAGCGCAGCAGCAGCACGAGGACGACCCAGACGGCGACGGCGACGACGGGGACGATGAGGTTCCGGTCGGCGGTCGCCGCCTCCAGGGTGTCGGCGGTGGTGGCGGTGGTGCCGCCGACCAGCGCGTCCAGCCCGGCGTCCGACAGGGCGGTGCGCAACTCGCGCACGGTCCCGGCCGCGGCCGTGGAGTCGGGGGCGTCGGTGAGGGTCGCCTGGACGACGGCGGTCGTGCCGTCCTCGGGCCCGGGGGCGACGGAGGCGACGCCGTCGGTGGCGGCGGCGACCTCGGCGGCGCGCGCGGCCTGCGCAGCGGGCACGACGACCTGCGCGGGGTCGCCCGCGCCGGCGTCGAAGTGCTCGGCGAGCACCGCGAACCCGTCGACGGACTCGACCTCGGCGAGGAACGTGTCGGCCTGGCTGACGCCGTCGGCCTCGAACGTGGGGAAGAACGCGGCGAACGCGGCCAGGACGGCGGCGGTGACGATCCAGGTGCGGCGGGCGCGGCGCTCGACGACGCCGGAGACGCGGTCCCAGACCCCGCGGCGCGGGGCCCGGTGGGCGGCGTGCTCGGCGCCCGCGGCGTGCCCGGTGCCCGCGTGCTCGGGAGCCGCCGGCCGCGGCACGCGCGGCCAGAACAGCCAGCGCCCGGTGGCCAGCAGGACGGGCAGGAACGTCAGCGCGGACAGCAGCGCGGCGCCGATGCCGATGGCGGCCACCGGGCCCAGGGACCGGTTGGAGTTCAGCGAGGACAGCAGCAGGCACAGCAGGCCGATGGCGACGGTGGCGGCCGAGGCGGCGACGGGTTCCAGCACGGCGCGCCAGGCGCGGCGCAGCGCGGTGCCGGTGGACGCGTGCTGCCGCAGCTCCTCCCGGTAGCGGGCCACCAGCAGCAGTCCGTAGTCGGTGGCGGCGCCGACGACGAGGATCGACAGGATGCCCTGGCTCTGCCCGTTGAGGGTGAGGACGCCCGCCTCGGCCAGCTCGTAGACGACGAGGCCGGCCAGGGCGAGGGCGAACACCGACGTCAGCAGCACCGCGAACGGCAGCACGGGGGAGCGGTAGACGAGCACGAGGATGACGAGGACGGCGACGAGCGCGACGACGAGCAGGATCCCGTCGATGGCGCCGAAGGCCGCGCCGAGGTCGGCGGCCAGGGCGGCGGGACCGGTGACGAACACCTGCGCGCCCCCGGCCGGGCCGTCCACCAGGGCCGCCGCGTCCTCGCGCAGCGCCTCGACGACGGCGTCCTCGGGGGCGCTCTCGACCAGCTGCAGCGGCAGCAGCAGCGACGTCCCGTCCTCGCTGGGCACGACGGCGGCGGGCGGGGCGGCCAGGTACCGCTCCAGCGGGGTGCCGTCGACGTCGAGGTCGGGCAGGCCGGCGAGGAACTCCTGCGCCGCGGGCACGTCGGCGGGGGCGAGGCCGCCGTCGCGCTCCAGCAGGACGAACGCGGGCACGGTGCCGGTGTCCTCCAGCCCGCGCACGGCCTCGGCGGCGCGGGTGGACTCGGCGTCGGCGGGCAGGAACGTGGCCGGGTCGTTGGTCTGGACGCTCGACAGGTTCCCGACGGCGGGGCCGCCGACGCCGGCGACGGCGAGCCAGAGGAGGGCGAGGACGGCGAGGGCGGCGCGGGTGAGCCACCGCGCCCGACGAACGCTAAGCATGCTGAGTGTTTACCCGGTGAGGCCCCCGGCGCGCCAGTCGGGGACAGTGGGGGCGTGGCGGACGTGGCGGACGACGCGCGGGACTGGCCCACGGGCCGGCTGCTGTCGACCGCGGCGCGCCTGGTCGAGCACGCGTGGGACGACGCCCTCGCCGCGCACGAGCTGACCCACTCGCGCGTCGTCGCGCTGCACCTGCTGCTGGACGGCCCCACCACCCAGCGCGACCTGGCCCGTCGCGCCGGCGTGGAGGAGCAGACGATGGGCCGCGTCCTGCGCGGCATGGAGGAGCGCGGCCAGGTCGCCCGCGCGCGCGACAGCGCCGACCGCCGCCGCACCCTCGTCAGCGTCACCGACGCCGGCCGGGAGGCCCTGCGCACGGCCACGGGCCTGAGCGACGAGGACCCCGTCCTGCGCGTGGTCGAGGGCACCGGCTCCGACCCGCGGGCCTTCCGCGCCGCGCTGCTCGCCCTCGTGCAGCACTTCGCCGCCCGCCGCTGGCCCGACGCCCCGGACGGGCTGGACGCTCCGCCCGACGCCGGGTCCCCTTCGTGACGACGGCGGTGGTGCGCGCGCTGCGGGCCCTGGTGGACGGGGACGACGGGGCCGCCCGCCGGGCCGTCGAGGGCGACACCTCGCTGCTGGGCTCGGCCCTGGCGCGGCACCTGCGCGCGGGCGGCGGCGGGTCGGTCTACGACCGGCCGGCGGCCTTCGAGGCGTTCGTCCGCGGAGGAGGCAACGTCCCCCTGTACGCCGCGGTCAGCGCGGCGCTGGCGGGCCTGCACGACGAGCACCGGCCCGCGAGCCTGCTCGACGTGGGCTGCGGCGACGGGCTGGCGCTGCTGCCGGCGCTGCGGACCGCGCGGCACCACCCCGCCCGCGTCGACGTGGTCGAGCCCTCGGAACCGCTGCTGGCGGCCGCCACCGCCGGGCTGCACCGCTGGCGGGCCGGCTGCGAGGCCGGTGCGGCGGGCCGGCCGCGGGTGCGCACCTGGCCGGGGAGGGTCCAGGACCTCCTCGCCGGGCGTGACGGCTGGCAGGACGACTGGGACGTGGTCCAGTCGACCTTCGCCCTGCACACCCTGCCGCACGCCGATCGCGGCGCGGTCCTGCGCGCGCTGCGCCCGCGCACCGGCCGGCTGGCCGTCGTGGAGTTCGACGTGCCCGCGGCGGCGGTCGGCAGCCCGGAGCACCTGGGGTTCCTGGCGAGGACCTACGAGCAGGGCCTGGCCGAGTACTCGGAGCGCTCCGGGCAGCGGGAGCTCGTGGCACGGGGTTTCCTGATGCCGGTGCTGACGGGGCAGCTGCGTCCCGGCGCGGTCCGGGCCACGTTCGAGCAGCCCGCCGCGGCGTGGGCGGAACAGGTCCGCGAGGCCGGCTGGACCGACGTCGCCGTCACCGCGCTGCACGACTACTGGTCCTCGCCGGCGTTCCTGCTCACCGCGCGCGGCGGCCCGAGCCCCTCCGACCCCACCCTGGTGTAACGCTACAACGTCTGACAGGGTGGGCCCACGGGCACGGTCAGTGATGACGGACCGGGCGAAGGTCGCCCGGTCCTCGTGGTCCGCGACGGCAGTGCCGTCAGCGCGGTCCCGGGGTCCCGGACGTTCCGACACCACGGAGCGGAGCAGTTCCCACCCGGCGGAGCCCGGGGCCCGACGGCGGGCACCGGCCCGAGCACCACCCGGACGACGAGAGGACCTTCCCGCGTGAAGGCGACCCGAGCCTGCACCTCAGCCCTGGCAGCCACCGCCCTGGCGGCCGCCCTCCTCAGCGGTTCGACCGCGGCCGCGAGCGCCGCGACCGGGTCCGCGGAGGGCCCCGGTCTCAAGGACGTCTACGAGGACCACTTCCTCGTCGGCAACGTCATCAGCCCCGACGACTGGACGGCGAACGGCGGTGCGAAGTGGGAGCACCTGCTCAAGCACTACAACGCCGTGACGCCCGAGAACGCCCTGAAGCCCGACAGCGTCTGGAGCGGTGACCCCGAGACCGGTTTCCCGGCGGAGGCCCCCACCGGTCTGGAGAGCGCGGACGAGCTCCTGAGGCGGGCGAACGAGGCCGGTTTCTACACGATCGGGCACGCGCTGGCGTGGCACAACCAGTCGCGGTACTGGCCGGCCCGGTCCGCCGACCGCAACACGCTGACCTCCGACATGGAGATCCACTGGGACTACCAGGAGGCCCGCGCCCAGCTGCGGAGGTACATCCAGACGGTCGCCGGGCGCTACAGCGACGGCCCCGCCTCGCTGGACGCCTGGGACGTCGTCAACGAGGCGATGCGGGACAACCCGGAGAACCCCACGGACTGGCGCAACGCCCTGCGCTCCCTGGAGCAGCCCAAGTACCGGGCGGCGGCCTGGGCCGGCGCCTACGCCCGCGGCGGGAACGCGTGGGACTACGTCTACGACTCGTTCCTGTTCGCGCGCGAGGCCGACCCGGACGCGGTCCTGTACTACAACGACTTCAACGACCTGGAACTGCCGAACAAGGCGATCGCCATCGCCAGCATGGTCACGGAGCTCAACGAGCGGTACGCCGCCGAGCACCCCGAGGACGAGAAGCCGCTCATCCAGGGCATCGGCATCCAGGCGCACTACAACACGCGGCTCGACCTGGACAACCTCGAGCGGAACCTGCAGATCTACGCCGCGACGGGCGCGCAGATCTCGCTCACCGAGCTCGACCTCAGCATCACCGGGACGCAGGACTCCGGCGAGACCCTGCCGCCCACCGACGAGCAGCTGCAGGTGCAGGCGGACAAGTACGCCGAGCTGTTCCTGCTGCTGAAGCGGTACTCGGACCACATCGCGCGCGTCTCCTTCTGGGGCACGAGCGACGCCAACAGCTGGCGCTCCAGCTTCTTCCCGCTGCCGTTCTCGCGGGACGGCGACACGTGGGTCGAGAAGCCGGCGTTCCAGGCGGTGGCCGACCCCGAGGGGTGGCTCGGCCTCGAGGAGGAGCGCCCCGAGCTGACGTCCTTCACCTACTCCGGCGAGGTCTTCGAGATCGACCCGCGGACGACGGAGTACGACGTCCACGTCCCCGACGACGTGACGAGCGTGGAGTTCTCCGCCGACGACGTCGCGCACCGCTGGGGCGACGACGTCGAGGTCGAGGTCTCGCCCGGCGCGGAGGAGTGCGCCGTGGCCCCGGGCGACCCGTGCGTCGTCACCGTGACGGCCTCGCGGGTGGACGAGCCGGCCAACGCCGCCACGTACACGATCAACTTCGGGCACACGACGGTCGAGTGGGAGCAGGACGTCCACTACCCGGACACCGGCTACCGCTCCGCGGCCGAGGTGCGCTTCAGCGACGGCGGCGGCGACCTCACCCTGTTCCAGGAGTTCCTGCGCGACGGCCGGCCCGTCGCCACGACCAGCGAGCAGCACCCCGCGCCGCCGAAGCACGGCAGCGCCCGGTACACGATCAGCACCGGGGGCCCCGTCGTCGACGGCGACCCGGCGGGCACGACCGTGCGCAAGCACGTGTGGGGCGAGGACTGGGCGCCGCTCGCGGCGGCCCGCGTCACGGACCTCGACCGGCCGCAGAGCACGTGGCGGGCGGCGGACGCGATCGAGGACGGTGAGACGTACCTCGTCGTGGCGGGCGACGGCGCCACCGGCCACGCGCTGACCCACGAGGGCCTCGACCCGGTGCCCGCGGGCGACGGCGTCAGCGAGGAGCGGCAGGGCTACTACAGCACCCCCGTCGTCGTCGACGGCGACGCGGTCGTCGAGCCCGCGCCGGTGCAGGACAACACGCGCTGGCTGTTCACGGAGGCCGAGAGCAGCGACCCGGGCCCCTACACCTCTGAGAACGGCTACCGGGGCTTCACGATGATGAGCCTGGTCCACGGCGGCCTCATCCAGCCGTTCACGATCCACCGGGCCAACGACCCGGAGCGCGTCAACACCGACGGGCTCGTCTCGGACAAGCTCATCGGCGACGAGAACCTCGACCGCGCGGTGTGGTTCAGCACCGGGCTGGACGAGGACGGCGCCACGACGCTGTTCACGCACACCGCCGCGACGGGCGAGACGTACGCGCTGCAGGGGTCCCGCGCCGGTTTCGTCGCCGAGGGCGGCCGCGGTGAGCTGGCCGGCGACGCCGGCCGCGTCCGGCTGTTCGAGAGCGTCACCGAGCGGACGCTCGAGGAGACCGACAGCCTCGGTGTCGGCATCGAGTTCGGCGCGGCCGAGCGCGCGGACGGGCACCACGAGGTGCCCGTCGCGGCGGACGTGCCGGACGGCCGCCAGGCGGTCCTGCTGCGCGACGGCGCCCCCGTGGCGACGGCGACGTTCGCCGATGGCCGGGCGGTGCTGCGCCTCGCCGACGGTGACGTCGAGGCCGGCGCCCGCTTCGTGGTCGTCGTCCGCGACGGCGACCGGGTGCTGGGGGCGGCCCCGCTCCCGGCGGACCACCTCGCCGTGCCGGTGACGGTGAGGGCGAGCTCCCGCGACGTCGTCAACCCCGCGAGCCGGGGCACGCTGCAGGTCGCGCTGCTGTCGCAGACCGGGTTCGACCCGGTCGCCGACGTCGCCGTGGACACCCTGCGCGTGGGCGCCCGGGGCACCGAGGACTCGGTCGTCGCCTGCCGGGGCGGCCGGGACCTGAACGCCGACCGCGTGGCCGACCTGAGCTGCACCGTCAGCGTCCCGCGCACCGGTGTCGCCCACGGTGACACGCAGCTGCTGGTCACCGGGTCCACGGTGGGCGGTGCCGCGCTCGAGGCGAGCGTGCCGATCCGCACCGTGCCCGCGCCCCGCGGCTAACGGCCCCCGGGCTGTCCGGCCCGGCTGAGCGAGCGAGCCCCGCACCGGGCACGGTGCGGGGCTCGCTGCCGTCAGGGTTGGAGCCCTGCCACCGGAGTGGACTATTCCGTGAACAAGGTGCACGATGTACTCACATCACGATCAGGGAGGCGTCATGGCCACGCAGGTCCACCCGAACATCGAGCTCCTCGAGCGCAGCCTGGCCCTCCTCACCTCCGGCCGGGTCGACCAGCTCGCCGACCTCCTCACCGACGACTTCCGCATCAACGTGCACGGGGCCCCGACGCGGGTCGGGCGCGACGCGTGGCGCGAGAACGTGGCGATCATGCAGGCCTCCTTCTCCGACCTGTCGGTCGAGGTGCTGCACGCTCTCGCCGACGGCGACCTGGTGGCGGTGAACCTGCGGTTCACCGCCCGCCACGCCGGCGACTTCCTCGGCGTCCCGGCCACCGGGCGCACCGTGCGGTACGACAGCCTCGAGCACTACCGCGTGCGCGACGGGCTGATCGCCGAGGAGTGGATCGCCTCCGACGTCGGCACGCTCCTGTCGCAGCTCGGGGTCGAACGGTGAGCGATGCGCTCCGCGTCCTCGACGGCGTGATGCGGCTCGCCGACCTCGTGCAGCGCGACGCCGCGGAGTCCTTCGCCGGCACCGCGCTCACGACCTCGCGCGCCCACCTGCTCTGGGTGGTGCACCACACCGGGCCGTCGACGCAGCAGTCGCTGGCCGCCGCGCTCGCCGTGACCCCGCGCAACATCACCGGTCTCGTCGACGCGCTCGAGTCGGCCGGCTACGTCGAGCGGGCACCGCACCCGAGCGACCGCCGCGCGACCCTCGTGACGCTCACCGCCCTCGGTGAGCGCACCGCGCGCGAGATGTCGGCGCAGCGCGAGCAGCTCGCCTCCGACCTCGTCGCCGGGCTGGACGAGGCCGAGCAGCGCGCGCTGGCGGCGGGACTGGACCGGCTCTCCGAGCGGTTCGAGGCGCTGGTGGCGGCCGCCGACGCACCGTCGCCCGAGCACACGTAGGACGCCCTGTCCTCCAACGGCCTCCAGGGCCGCGGAACAACTCCTCGACGTCGCTCCAGGTGCGTCAGGACCGCGCGCCGACGGGGGCGCGTCGGGCGCCCGCCCGGCTCGCCGCAGCCGACCGATCGTCTGGTCGAGCAGCTCAGGACTCGAGGCGGACAGCAGTGCGGTCTCGCTCTCGTGAGGAAGCTCCACGACCAGTCGGACGTCCAGCCCGCGCACGGCTGCGGACCGAGCGTGACCCGACGTGCCCTCGAGGGAGAGAGCGGCACCGCTGCCGGTCGCCACGCGTCCACCCCGAGCACGAGGTGGCCTTCGAGCACCACGAGGGGCACCTCGGGGTCCACCGCAGCGGTCAGGCCGCTCGACCGGCCCGACCACACTGGAACACCGGCGCGGCCGTCCTCGTGCTCGGTGACCCCGCCCAAGTCCGTGCGCTCCACACCCGCACCTCACCTGCCCCGGCTCGTTCGTCGACTCGTCGAGGCGGTCGACGACCCGCTGGTCAGCGCCACGACCACGACCTCGCCCGCAGGGCCCGTGGGCGTGGGCTCGTCAGGACGTCGGCTCGTCAGGACGTCGGCTCGTCAGGACGTCGGCTCGTCAGGACGTCGGTGTCGCGATGGCGTCAGCGGTGAGAGTGGTCCGGACGCGGTGGGCACCGGGCAGGACTTCCCGTCGTCGACCGGCTGGTCCTGCACCGTCGGGCCGCGCCGCTGAGCGCGGGCGTGCGGAGCGGGCCGCCGCCAGCACCGTCGACGAGCTGGTCTCCCGCTCGGTGTCCTCCACCACGGTGATCGAGACGAGGGGTTCCACGGGCCCTCGGACGGTCGCGGGGTGGTGCCGACTGCGACCTGATCCCTCAGCAGGGATCGGCGGGGGAGCGGCGAGAGCACGGGCGGGCCGCGGGCGAACCGTTCCAGGCCACCGTCACGACCGCACGCCGGGCCCGTCGTCTCGCGCCCCGCTCGAGCAGTGGTGGCGTCCTGAGGCTGTGGAGGCGACTGGCGCGTCGGGATCCACCGAGTTGTCGTCGCGCGCCCAGGATCGGCCAGAATGGGCGCAGCAGTCCTGGCGTGGTGCCGGGCGACCCCCGGCACCTCGAAGGACCTCGACATGCCCGCTGACACGCCCGCCGACACGACCGCTGGCACGCCCGCCGACACCTCGACCGCAGCCGCGGCGGAGGCGGCGGCCGGGGCGCTGGTCGCCGACGGAGCGCGCGTGGCGGCGGCCCGGCGGCTGCAGGAGGCCCTCGGGCGGGCGGGGCGTGAGCGGTCGACGACGGGCGTGCGGCTGGACGGGCTGGCCGCTCTGGCGGCCCGGTCGCTGGGGACCGCTTCGGGGCGGATCGCGCTGCTGTCGGACGCGCAGCAGCTGGTCGGGGCGGTCGGGCCGCAGCCGGTCGCGGGAGCTGACGGCGAGGAGCCGCTGGCGCAGTGGCTGTGCGCGCAGACCGCCGCGGCCGGCCGGGTGCTGGCCGTCGCCGACACCGCGGCCGACGAGCGGGTCGCGGCCCTGCGCTCGGTGACCTCCGGGGTGGTCGGCTCCTACCTGGGCGCCCCGCTGCGCGGCCCGGGCGGGCAGGTGGTGGGCGCGGTGTGCGTCTTCGAGCCCGGTCCGCGCACCTGGAGCGAGCAGGACGCGGACCTGCTGGCCCAGGTGTCCGTGGCCGCGGCGGCGCAGCTGGAGCTGGCCGCGGTCAGCGGTGAGCACGCCGCCGACCGGACGCTGCTGCAGGTGACGATCGCCGCGGCCGAGCTGGGCACCTTCGACCTGGACCTGGTCACCGGTGAGCTGACGATGAACGAGCGGCTGCTGCAGCTGTCGGAGCTGACCCCGGAGACCTTCGGCGGCTCCCCGGAGGACGTGTACGCCCACATCCACCCCGAGGACCGTGAGGCGACGATCGCCGCGGTCAGCGAGTCCACCACCCGCGGCGGGACGTACGCCTCGGAGTACCGGGTCGTGGCCGCCGACGGCACCCACCGCTGGGTCGCGGCGCGGGGGGCGACCCTGCCCGGGCCCGACGGGGCGCCGGCGCGGCTGGTGGGCGCGGCCTACGACATCACCGCTGTGCGCCGGGCGGCGACGCGCACCGAGCAGATCCTGGACGCGATGGCCGTGGGCTACCTGGCGATGGACGCCGACTGGGTGATCACCTACGTCAACACCGCCGCCGTGCACGCCCTGGGCCTGCCGCGCGAGCAGTTGGTGGGGCAGGTCATCTGGGAGCTGTTCCCCGGCACCGCCGGCACCGACTTCGAGGCCGGGTACCGGCGCGCCGCCGAGACGGGGCGGCCGGTGACGTTCGACGCCTACTACCCCGAGCCCCTGGACGCCTGGTACGAGGTGCGCGCCACCCCCGAGGACGGCGGGGTGGCGCTGTACTTCGTCGACATCACCGCCCGCAAGGACGCCCAGGCCGCCGCCGAGGCCGCCGCGCAGCGCAGCCAGCTGCTGGCCGCGGTGACCCAGGAGCTGACCGGCACCCTGGACGTGGACGAGGCGGTGGCGCACCTGGCGCAGCTGGTGGTCCCCGTGCTGGGGGACTGGTGCCTGATCAGCGTCCTGGACGACGAGGCCACCGCCACCACCCCGGCCACCGCGCGGGCCAGCACCGCCGCCGGACGCGCCGGGGACCTGCGCCGGGGCCTGCGCGACGTGGGGGTCTGGCACCACGACGAGCAGCAGCGCGAGAGCGTGCAGCAGTACGCCGCGGTGCGCTTGAGCGAGCTGGGGGACGACGCCTTCGTCTGGCAGGCGCTGCGCCAGGCCCGTCCCGTGATCATTCCGGACGCCACCCGCGCTCTGACCGACCTGCTGGCCCCCGACGGCGCCGGACGGGAGCTGATCGCGCGGCTGGCCCCCCTCTCGGGGGCGATCTTCCCGCTGCGCGGGCGGGGCCGGACCGTGGGGCTGCTCAGCGTGTTCAGCGGCGCGCAGCGTCCGGCGCTGAGCGAGCAGGAGCTGGCCACGGCCGCCGAGGTCGCCGACCGCGCCGGCCTCGCGCTGGACTCCGCGCGGCTGTACCGCCAGCAGCGCGACCTGGCCGAGGGCCTGCAGCGGGCGCTGCTGTCGGAGCCTCCCGAGCCCGACCACGGGCAGATCGTGGTGCGCTACCGGCCCGCGGCCGAGGCCGCGCGGGTCGGCGGGGACTGGTACGACGCCTTCATCCAGCCCGCCGGGGCCACCGTCCTGGTCATCGGTGACGTCCTGGGCCACGACACCCAGGCCGCGGCCGCGATGAGCCAGGTGCGCACCCTGGTCCGCGGGTTCGGCGCGCTGGAGGACCGGTCCCCGGCGCAGGTCCTGGCCCAGACCGACCGGGTCCTGGCCAACCTGCAGGTCGGCACGACCGCGACGGCGGTCGTGGCGCGCCTGGAGCAGAGCCTGGACGAGCGACGGCGGGGGGTGACCCGGCTGCGCTGGTCGAACGCCGGGCACCCGCCGCCGATGGTCGTCAACCCCGACGGAACGGTGCTGCCGCTGGTGGGGGTGAGCGCGGACCTGCTGCTGGGGGTGCTGCCCGACGTCCGGCGGCGCACCTCCGAGGTCGTGCTGGACCGCGGCTCCACGGTCGTCCTGTTCACCGACGGCCTGGTCGAGCGCCGCGACCAGCCGCTGGGGGAGGGGCTGGCCCTGCTGCAGGAGGTCCTGGAAGACCTGGCCGCGGAGGGCCCCGACCTGGACACCCTCGTCGACCGGACGCTGGCGCGGATGCTGCCGGGACGAGCCGAGGACGACGTGGCGGTGGTCGCGGTGCGCCTGCACCGCCAGGACGAACCGCGCCCGCCGGAGGCCGGCCCGCGGCGGGTGCCGCCGCACGTGCCGGACGAGCCCGAACCCGACGCCTGAGCGGGGACGGCTACCCGAGCGGCTGGTCGACGCCCCGTGGCCATCGGCACGACCGCGTGACCGCTGCGCCACCGTCCGCGGCACGCACCCGCATCACGGAGCGCCTCCACCCTCCACCCTCCAGCGCCGCCTCCACCGCGGCCTCCACGTGCAGCCGCGTCGTCGGGAACAGCCGCACGTCGGTGTCCTCCTGGCGCAGCAGCAGTTCCAGCTCCGTGCAGCCCAGCACGACGCCTTCGCACCCGGCCGCCGCGAGATCGGCCACGACCTCCAGGCACGCCGCGCGCGAGGCGGCGTCCACGACCCCCCGGCACAGTTCGTCGTAGATCACCCGGTGCACCAGCGCTCGCTGCGCGGGCGCGGGGACGACGACCTCCACCCCGTGCGCGGCCATGCGCTCGCGGTAGGAGGCCTGCTCCATCGTGAACGCGGTGCCCAGCAGACCGACGCGCGAGGCCCCGGCCGCCCGCACCGCCGCCGCGGTCACGTCGACGATGTGCAGCAGCGGCACGTCCACCGCCTCCTGCAGCGCCCCGGCCACCTCGTGCATCGTGTTAGTGCACAGCACGAGCAGCTCCGCCCCACCGGCCTCCAGGGCCGCCGCCTCGCGGGCCAGGACCCGCCCGGCCCCGGCCCAGTCGCCCGCGGCCTGCAACCGCTCGATCCCCGCGAAGTCGACCGAGCGCACGAGCACCTCGGCCGAGTGCAGCCCGCCCAGGCGCTCGCGCACGAGCTCGTTCGCCAGCCGGTAGTACTCCGCGGTGGACTCCCAGCTCATCCCGCCCAGCATCCCGATGGTGCGCACCGGACCTCCCGCTCCTCGACGCCTGCGCGGCCAGCCTGCCGCGACGGAGCCCGTGCCGCCGCGAATACCCCCGCCCACCCGTGACGTCTGTCACGGGTGACCCGTGCGCGGCGCCGCGGAACTCGTGAGCGCGCGCACGGGGCAGGGCCCCGGGGCGGCGCGAGGCTGGGAGCAGCCCGCAGGACCCCTCTGGAGCAGGAGGAACCGTGACCGCCCCCACCACCGGAACCGTCACCGGCAGCACCACCGGACCCGCCGCCGTCGACGTGCAGGACCTGGAGCGCACCTACGCCTCCGGCGCCCGCGCCGTGCGCGGCATCAGCTTCACCGTCCGCCCCGGCGAGGTGTTCGGCCTGCTCGGCACCAACGGCGCCGGCAAGACGTCCACCGTCGACGTCGTCGCCGGCTTGGCCCGCCCCACCGGCGGCCGCGTGCGCGTGCTGGGCCACGACCCGGTCCGCGAGCGCCGCGCCGTGCGCCCGCGCACCGGTGTCGTCCTGCAGTCCGGCGGGCTGCCGGCCGACCTGACCGTCGAGGAGGCCGCCCGCACGTGGGCGGGCACCCTGTCCCGCAGCCGTCCCGTCGGCGAGGTGCTGGAGGCCGTCGGGCTCACCGCGAAGCTGCGCACGCCGCTGGCGGCGCTGTCGGGCGGGGAGCGCCGGCGCCTGGACCTGGCCGTCGCCCTGCTCGGCCACCCCGACCTGCTGCTGCTGGACGAGCCCACCACCGGCCTGGACGCCGAGAGCCGCCGCTCCGTGTGGGACCTCGTGCGCGAGCTGGTCGCCACCGGCACCGCCGTCCTGCTGACCACCCACCACCTGGAGGAGGCCGAGGAGCTGGCGGACCGCCTCGCCCTCATGCACGCCGGGCGCATCGCCGCCGAGGGCACCCTCGACGAGGTCGTCGCCAGCCACCGCGCCGAGGTGCGCTGGGCCGCCTCCGCCGGGCGCCCGCCCGCCGGCGTCCTGGACCGCGGCGAGGAGGTGCGCGAGGAGGCGCGGCACGTCGTCGTCCGCACCGACCAGCTGCAGCGCACCCTGTCCGCCGTCCTGGCCTGGGCCGACGCCGAGCGCCTGGTGCTGCCCGAGCTGCGCGCCGTCCCCGCCTCCCTGGAGGCCGCCTTCCTCGCCCTGACCCGCGTTCCCGACCAGGAGGTCGCCCGATGAGCACTGTGGACCCGGCCACGAGCACCGACCGCGGCCCCGTCGTCACCACCACCCGCCCCGCCCGCCGCACCGGCCCGCTGCGCCGCACCTGGGCGCTGGCGCGCGCCGAGGTCCTCCTGCTGCGGCGCAACCGGACCCTGCTGTTCAACGCGGTCCTCACACCCGTCGGCGTGGTCGCCCTGCTGGCGCTCGTCGGTGACGGGCGGGCGATGACGGGCGAGGTCGCCGCCCGCAGCGTCGGCCTGATGATCGCGATGCTGCTGCTGTTCGTCGTCTACTACAACGTCCTGAGCACCGCCGTCGCCCGCCGCGAAGCCGGTGTGCTGCAACGCCTGCGCACGGGAGAACTGGCGGACGCGGAGGTGCTGGCGGCGGTGTGCGCGCCGGCGGTCGCGCTGACGCTGGCCCAGACGCTCCTGCTGGTCGCGATCGGCGGGCCCGTGCTGGACCTGCCGCTGCCCGCGAACCCGCTCGTCGTGGTGCTCGGGGTCCTGCTGGGCTGCGCCGTCCTGGCGCTGCTGGCGCTGGCCACGGCCACCTGGTCGAAGAACCTGGAGTCCGTGCAGGTGACCAGCCTGCCCGTCATCGCCCTGTGCGTGCTGGGCGCGGGGGTGGCCGTGCCGCTGGACCTGCTGCCCGAGCCCGTCCAGCGCGTCGCGGAGTTCCTCCCCCTGACGCCCGTCGTGGAGCTGGTGCAGGACGGGTGGGTCGGCGAGCCGGACCTCGCCGGTGTCGCGGTGCCCGCCGCGATCGCCCTCGGCTGGGTCGTCGCCGGGGCCCTCGTCGTCCGCGGGGCCTTCCGCTGGTCCCCGCGGGCGTGAGCTCGGCGGGGGGAGCGGCGCGGGGGACTGGCAGGGTGAGCGCCGTGAGCGCCCCGGACGTCCACAGCGCCGCGGCCGGCCCGGCGCCGCGCGGCGGGCGGTCCACGCCCGCCGCGCTGCTGCGCCGCTGGCGGGCCGCGGACGACGTGACCCGCATCGAGGTCTACACGCGGGCCTCGTTCGCGGCGATCTGGCTCGTCGGCCCGCTCCTCGTGCTCAGCCGCCGCCCCGAGCTGGGACAGGGCCCGGCGCAGGGCGTCGGGCCGGGCGCCTGGCTGCTCGCGCTGGCCGCGGTCCTGGCGCAGGCCGTCGCGACGGGCGTGCTGGTGGACCGGCAGATCACCGGCGCCCCGCGCACCCGGCGCCACCTGCTGGCCTGGCTGGGCACGAGCGCGCTGGCCGTCGCGGTCGGCGCCGGCACGGGCGGCCCGGACGCGGTCGGCTGGCGGGTCGTGGTCCTGGCCGCCGCCGCGTTCGTCGGCACGGCGCCGCTGGGGCGGGCCGGTCCGCGCCGGTACCTGCCCGCCGCGCTGGGCGCGGGGCTGCTGGCCGGGGTGCTGGCGCGGCCCCCGGCCGTCTCCTGGGCCTCCGTGGTGGCCCTCGTGGCCGTGGTCGCGCTGTTCGTCGCCGTCACCGCGCAGCTGTCGCTGTGGATCTGCGACGTGGTGCGGCGCCTGGCGCGCGCCGAGCAGGACCGGGCCCGCCTGGCCGTGGCCGAGGAGCGGCTGCGCTTCGCCCGCGACCTGCACGACGTCGTCGGCCGGGACCTGTCCGCCATCGCCGTCACCAGCGACCTGGTCGCCGAGCTGGCCCGCCGCGGGCGCCCGGAGGCCGCCGAGCGCGCCGAGGAGGTGCGCCGCGTCGCGCAGGAGTCGCTGCGCCAGGTGCGCGAGGTCGTGCGCGGCTACCGCGGCGTGGACCTGGCCGCCGAGCTGGACGGCGCCGCGGCCCTGCTGCGCTCGGCGGGCGTGCCGTGCACCGTGGAGGTGTCCGGGCCCCTGGGCGAGGTGCCCGCGCCCGTGCGCGAGGCGGCGGCGTGGGTGGTGCGCGAGGGCGTGACGAACGTCGTGCGGCACGCGGTGCCCAGCCGCTGCCGGGTGTCGGTGACCGTGGGTGGGCAGGAGGTCGAGGTGCGGGTGGTCAACGACGGTGCGAACCCGGGGACGGGTCGCGGCACGGGGCTGCAGGGGCTCGCCGAGCGGCTGCGGCCCCTGGGCGGGCGGCTGTCCGCCACCGGCCGCGACGGGGAGTTCACGCTGGTGGCGCTGCTGCCGCGGGGAGGCCAGCGGTGAGCGGGACGAGCGTGCGGGTCCTGCTGGCCGACGACGAGAACCTCGTGCGCAGCGCCGTCGCCGGGCTGCTGGACCTGCAGGAGGACATCGAGGTCGTCGCCCAGGCGGCCTCCGGGCCCGAGGCCGTCGCAACCGCCCGCAAGGCGCTGCCCGACGTCGCCGTGCTGGACCTGCAGATGCCGGGCGCCGACGGCCTGGCCGTGGCCGCGCAGCTGCACGAGCAGGTCCCCGGCTGCCGCACGATGGTCCTGACCAGCCACGGCCGGCCCGGCTACCTCAAGCGGGCGCTGGAGCTGGGCGTGCGCGGGTTCCTGCCCAAGACCGCCTCCGGCGCCGTCCTGGCCGACGCCATCCGCACCGTCGCCGCCGGCGGCCGCTGGGTCGACCCGGAACTGGCCGCCGACGCCATCGCGGCCGGGGAGAGCCCCCTGACCCCGCGCGAGGCGGACGTGCTGGAACTGGCCGCCGACGGGGCGCAGGTGGAGGAGATCGCCCTGAAGGTGTCCCTGTCGCCCGGCACCGTGCGCAACCACCTGTCCTCGGCCGTCGGCAAGCTCGGCGTCGCCAACCGCCACGAGGCGGTGGCCGCCGCCCGCCGCGCCGGGTGGATCTGAGCGGGCACCGCACCGGACGCGCGAGCGCCCCGGCCCCCGCGCGGGGACCGGGGCGCTCGCGCGCGCGGCGTCAGGCCTTGGCGACCTGCACGACCGCCCAGGACAGCGGCGGCAGGACGACGGTGGCGACGCCCTCGGCGACGGTGACGTCCTGCAGCGGGCGCAGGCCCACCGCGTCGTGCGCGCCCTCGAGGTTCGTGGTGTGCCGGTCCTGGCCCTCGGTCGCCGCCAGCACCTTGGCGGTGACGACCTTCGAGACGTCGAAGCCGCGCAGCGACACGTCGACCTTCGCGGAGTCCGCCAGGTCGCGGTTGGCCAGGAACAGCGACACCGTCGAGGTGTCCTCGTCCCAGGTGGCCGAGGCGTCGACGACGTCGACGTCGCCGTACTTGTCGGACTCGTACTTGTCGGACGTGGCCGCCACCCGCAGCACCTCGCCGGTGGCCAGGCGCCGCACCTGCTCGAACGGGTGGGCGATCGTCTGCTTCCACGCGTCGCCGCCCGGCTCGCTGCGCAGCAGGCCGATGACGTTGACGAGCTGGGCCTGCGCGCCGATGGTGACGCGGTCGCTGTGGCGCAGGAGGGAGTTCAGCAGGGTGCCCACGACGACGGCGTCGGTGATGGAGTACTCGTCCTCGATGACGCGCGGGGCCACGTCCCACGGCTGGACGCCCGGGGCGTGGTGCGGGCGCGACTGGTACCAGACGTTCCACTCGTCGAAGCTCAGGTTGATCTTCTTGGAGTGCTTGCCGCGCGCGCGCACCGCGTCGGCCGTGGCGACGACCTGCTCGATGAACAGGTCCATGTCGACCGCCGAGCCGAGGAAGCTGGCGACGTCGCCGTCGGCGTCCTCGTAGTAGGCGTGCAGCGAGACGTAGTCGACGGCGTCGTAGGCCAGCTCCAGGACGGTGGACTCCCACGCGCCGAAGGTGGGCATCCGGCGGTTGGAGGAACCGACCGCGACGAGCTCGATGTCGGGGTCGATCAGGCGCATCGCCATACCGGTCTCGGCGGCCAGGCGGCCGTACTCGTACGCGGTCTTGTGGCCGGTCTGCCACGGGCCGTCCAGCTCGTTGCCCAGGCACCACAGCTTGATGCCGAACGGGTCCTTGGAGCCGTGCGCGATCCGCAGGTCCGAGTACTTCGACCCGGAGGTGATGTTGGAGTACTCCAGCAGGTCGCAGGCCTCCTGCAGGCCGCGGGTGCCGAGGTTCACGGCCATCATCGGCTCGGTGTCCACGGCGCGCGCCCAGGCGTCGAACTCGGCCAGGCCGAACTGGTTGGTCTCGATCGAGCGCCACGCGCGGTCCAGGCGGCGGGGCCGCTCCTCGCGCGGGCCGACGGAGTCCTCCCACTCGAAGCCGGAGACGAAGTTGCCGCCGGGGTAGCGCACGACCGTGGGGCCGAGCTCCTTCACCAGCTCCAGCACGTCGGTGCGGAAGCCGTTCTCGTCGGCGCTGGGGTGCTCCGGCTCGAAGATGCCGGTGTAGACGCAGCGGCCCATGTGCTCGACGAACGAGCCGAACAGGCGGTGCGGGACGGGCCCGACGGTGAAGGCGGGGTCCAGGGTCAGCGAGGCGGTGCGCACGAGGCGTCCTTCCGGTGGGTCGTGGCTTCCGGTGGGTGGTGCGCGGCCCCGGGGTCGCGGGGGCCGGCGGTGCGGGGCCGGGCGGTGCCCGGGCGGGTCCGCCGCGGGGCGGCGGCCGGGTGAGCGGTGCGAGCGGTGCGGGTCGTCGTCGACCTCCGTGACGGTGCTTTGCAACGTTGAACGAAGCAAACACGCACCGGCGCCAAAGGTCAAGCGTCGCCGTGCGCGGACAGTGCCATGATGCTGACGTGCCCACTGCCCGAGCGACGACGCTGCGTGACGTCGCCGTCGCCGCCGGCGTGTCGATCAAGACGGTGTCCAACGTCGTCAACGACCACCCGCACGTGCGGCCCGAGATGCGCGCGCGCGTGCGCGCCGTCATCGACCAGCTCGACTACCGCCCCAACGGGATCGGCCGCCAGCTGCGGCAGGGCCGCAGCGGCCTGGTGGCGCTCGCCGTCCCCAACGTCACCAGCCCCTACTACGGGGAGCTGACCTCCGAGCTCGTGCGCACCGCCCGCGAGCGCGGGCTCACCCTCATCGTCGAGCAGACCGACGCCGACCTCGAGCGCGAGCGCGAGGTCAGCGACGGCTTCCCCGTCCGGATGGTCGACGGGCTCGTCTTCGTACCCCTGACCATCCCCGTCGAGGAGCTGTCGCGCCGGCGCGACACCACCCCCGCCGTCGTCGTCGGCGAGAACGGCGAGGGCGCCGGACTGGACCGCGTCACCATCGACTCCGCCGGCATCGGCGACACCGCCACCCGCCACCTGCTGGACTCCGGCCGGCGCCGCGTGGCCTTCCTCGGCGACAAGGGCGGCGGTCGCCCCCCCGTGGTGGCCCAGCGCGTCACCGGCTACCGCCGGGCGCTGCGCCGCGCGGGGGTGCCCCTGGACCCCGCCCTGATGCGCGCGACGCCGGAGTGGGAGCGCGTCCACGGCTACGACGGCACCCGGGCGCTGCTCGCCGACCGGCCCGACGTCGATGCCGTCTTCGCCGCCAACGACCTGCTCGCCTTCGGCGCCGTGCGCGCGCTCACCGAGCTGGGCCGCCGGGTGCCCGAGGACGTCGCCGTCGTCGGTGTCGACGACGTCGAGGAGGCCCGCTACGCGACCCCGTCGCTGACCACGGTGGCCCTGGACCGCGCCGAGATCGCCCGCCTCGCCCTCGGCCTGCTCGCCGAGCGGCTCGCCGGCGACGACTCCCCGCCCAAGCTGGTCACGGCCTCCCACCACCTCGTCGTGCGCGAGAGCGCCCCCGCCTGAGCGGCGGGGCGCGGGGGGCGCGCGTGCGGCGGCGGAGCGCCACGGGCAGGATCGCGCCGTGCGCGCCGTGCAGATCGACCGGACCGGGGGACCGGAGGTCCTCACCGTCACCGACGTCCCCGACCCTCGGCCGGGTCCGGGGCAGGTGCTCGTGGAGGTCGAGGCCGCGGGCGTCAACTACATCGACACCTACCGGCGCAGCGGCGTCTACCCCCTCGACCTGCCCGCCGTCCTCGGTTCCGAGGGCGCCGGCCGGGTGGTCGAGGCCGGCGAGGGCGCGGCCGCGTTCGCGCCCGGGCAGCTGGTGGCCTGGAAGGAGGCGCCCGGCAGCTACGCGCAGCGCGTCGTCGTCGACGCCGCCGAGCTCGTGCCCGTCCCGGAGGGCGTGGACGCGCGCACGGCGGCCGCGGCGATGCTGCAGGGGCTGACCGCGCACTACCTGGCGACCAGCACCTACGACGTGCGGCACGGCACGTGGGCGCTCGTGCACGCCGCCGCCGGCGGGGTGGGCCTGCTGCTGACCCGGATCGTCACCCTGCGCGGCGGCCGGGTGCTCGCGACGACGTCCACGGAGGAGAAGGCCGAGCTGGCCCGCGCGGCTGGCGCCCTGGAGGTCGTCCGCTACGACGGCGCGACCGCCCGGGCCCGCGAGCTCACCGGCGGCCGCGGCGTCGACGTCGTCTACGACAGCGTCGGCAAGGACACCTTCGACGCCAGCCTGGAGGCGCTGCGCCCGCGCGGGCTGATGGTGCTGTTCGGCGGCTCCAGCGGCCAGGTGCCGCCCTTCGACCTGCAGCGGCTGAACACGGGGGGCTCGCTGTTCGTCACCCGCCCCACGCTGGCCTCCTACACGCGCACCCGCGAGGAGCTGCTGGCCCGCTGCGAGGACCTGTTCGGCTGGATCGCCGCCGGCCGCCTCGACGTGCGCGTCGGCGGCACCTACCCCCTGGCCGACGCCCGCCGCGCCCACGAGGACCTGCAGGGCCGGCGTACCACCGGCAAGCTGCTCCTGCTGCCCGGCGAGGAGTGAGGCCCCGGCCGCGTCCTCAGACGACGTCGGCCAGGGGCGCGGTAGTGCGGTCAGCGGTGCGGGCCTCCGCCCACGCCGCGGCCAGCAGCGGCACCGCCCGCTCCAGGACCTCCGGCGGGTGGCCGAACGGCACGCGCAGGAACCGCTCGAACGCGCCGTCGACCCCGAAGCGCGGGCCCGCGGTCAGCTGCAGGCCCCGGCGCGCGGCCGCGGTGACCAGGGCGCTGCTGGCCTCCGCGCCCAGGTTCACCCACGCGCAGAACCCCCCGGCCACGCGCGGCAGCTCCCACTCGGGCACCGCCGCGGCCAGCAGCCGCAGCAGGGTGTCGCGCCCGGCGCGCAGCTGCTCGCGCCGGTCGGCCAGGACGTCGTCCAGGTGCGGCAGCGCCCGCGCGACCAGCAGCTGCTCCAGCACCGGGGTGCCCAGCTCCCACGGTGAGCGGTGCTGCGCCAGGTGCCGCACCAGCCGGGCGTCCGCGCGCACCCAGCCGATGCGCAGCCCGCCCCACAGCGTCTTGGCGACCGTGCCCACGTGGACCGCGTCGGCCGGGAAGGGGCCCGGCGCGGGCCCGTCGACCGCCAGCTCGGCGGTCGTCTCGTCCACCACCAGCCGCGTGCCGTACCGGCGCGCCAGCTCGACCACGCGCCGGCGCACGTCCTCCGGCATCACCGCGCCCGTGGGGTTGTGGAAGGACGGCATGAGGTGGGCCAGGGCGGGCCGGGCGCGCGCGAACGCCTGCTCCAGCGCGTCGGCGTCCCAGCCACCGGTCTCGCGGGCCGTCGCCGCGCGCACCGGCACGGTCACCGGGCGCGCGCCCGCGGCGCGCAGGGCGTCCAGGGCGTGCGGGTAGGTGGGGGACTCCACGAGCACCCGGTCGCCGGGGGAGGTGCACGTGCGCGCCAGCAGCCCGATCGCGGCCTGCGCGCCCAGGGTGACCAGCACCTCCTCCGGGCGCGTGGGCAGGCCGCGCGCGGTGTAGCGGGCGGCCAGCAGCTCCCGCAGCTCCGGCAGGCCCACCAGGTCGTAGCCGCCGCCGGGCCGGTCGCGGGCCGTGGCGGCGGGCAGGTCGGCCGCGGCCAGCACCGCCGCGGCGTGCACCTGCGGCGCGCACGGCAGCACCGCGCGCGTCAGGTCCAGGGACGCCGGCAGCGCCGGGTCCGCGGCGCGCGGGCCCGGCAGCTGCACCGCGCTGCCCGAGCCGCGCACGCTGAGGAGGTGGCCGGACTCGCGCAGCGCCGCGTACGCCGCGCTGACCGTCGTGCGGCTGACCCCCAGCGCGGCGGCCAGCTCGCGCTCGGCGGGCAGCCGGCTGCCGGAGGCCAGGCGCCCGTCGACGGCGAGCAGCCGGACCCGGGCGGCCAGCGCGCGGAAGGCCGGGCCGCCGCCGTCCCGCCAGCCGTCGAGCAGGGCCACGAGGGAGCGCGTGGTGGTGGTCACCAGGCCACCGTACGCGGATTGGCCCTACCGGTCACCGCTCCGAAGCGGTCCAATCCTCGGGTGACGAGTCCACTCCTGCGCTGGAGCCGCCTCCTGGTCGGTCTGGTCCTCTTCGGCGCCGCCGAGGGGCTGATGGTCCAGGCCGCCGTGGGCGTCGGCCCGTGGACGGTGCTGGCGCAGGGGGTGTCGCGCCTGACCGGTGCGGGCGTCGGCTGGCTGACCGTCGTCATCGGCCTGGCCGTCCTGCTCCTGTGGGTGCCGCTGCGCCAGCGGCCCGGACCGGGCACGGTCCTCAACGTCCTGCTCGTGGGCACGGTCATCCAGGCGACGGTCGAGCTGGTGCCCTCGCCCGGCTCCCTCCTCCTGCGGGTGCCGCTGTTCGCCGCGGGCCTGGTGCTGCTGGCGTTCGCCAGCGGCCTGTACCTGGGCGCCCGGCTGGGCCCCGGACCGCGCGACGGCCTCATGACGGGCCTGCACGCGCGCACGGGCCTGCGCGTGGGGTGGTGCCGCGCCGCCGTGGAGCTGACGGTCCTCGCCGTCGGCTGGGTCCTCGGCGGGGACGTGGGCGCCGGCACCGTCGCCTTCGCCCTGGGGATCGGGCCGCTCGTGGGGTGGTTCCTGCCGCGCATGGACCCCGCGTTCCGCGGGCGGCCCGCGCCTCAGTCCACCGGGCCGGCCAGCAGGCAGAACTCGTTGCCCTCCGGGTCGGCCAGCACGTCCCAGGCGACCTGCCCCTGACCGACGTCGGCGTGGCGCGCGCCGCGGGCGAGCAGCTCGCGCAGCGCCGCGTCGCGGCCGGCGGCGCGCACGGGCCGCAGGTCCAGGTGCCAGCGGTTCTTGCCCGCGTGCGGGTGCGGCGAGCGCACCAGCTCCAGGTGCGGGCCGGTGTCCCCGCGGCGCAGAACCACCACGTCGTCGCTGGTGCGCACCGGCTCCCACCCCGAGGCCGCCCGCCAGAAGGCGGCCAGCGCGTGCGGGTCGTGCGCCTCGGCGACCAGCGCGGCCACCCGGCCGCTGCCGTCGTACTCCGGGCGCGGGTCCAGCACGCAGAAGGCGTTGCCCTCGGGGTCGGCCAGCACCTCCCACGGCACCTCGCCCTGCCCGACGTCCAGGCGCCGGGCGCCCAGGTCGAGCAGCTCGGCCACCACGAGCCGCTGCTCGGCCACCGAGGAGGTGTCCAGGTCCAGGTGCAGGCGCTGGCGCCCGGCCGAGGGCGGGTCGACGGGCACGAACACGAGGCCGACGCCGGGCTCGCCCTCGGGCGGGTCGACGTCGGCCTCGTGGTCGTCGCTGTACCCGGGCCGCCAGTCCAGCGCGCGGCGCCACCAGCCGGCCAGCGCCCACGGGTCGCGCGCGTCCACGACCACCTGCACCAGGCGGGAGGACGGCGCGCCCGGTCCCACCGCTACTGCCCGCGGCCGGTCTTCTGCTGCAGCTCGTCGATCAGCTCCGAGGCCTTCGCCTTGGTCAGGTCGCCGGGCAGCTCCTGGCCGGCCTCGCGGGCCAGCGTCTCCAGGTAGCTCTTCTGCGGGCCGGTCATCGGCTCGTCGCCGGTGACCCAGGTCTCCGGGTCCTTCTCCGCGTTCTGCGTCGGGTCGGGGGCGGTGTTCTCGTCGTCGTCTGCCACGGCCCCGACGCTACGACCCGGCTCCGACACGCGCCCGCCGGAGCGCGGGCCGGAGCGCGGGGGGGGGGGGCCCCGCGCGCCGCCCCCAGTTTCGGCGTGCATTAACACCTACACTCCGCGGGTGACGTCTCCCCAGACTACGCCC
>NZ_JBEUEI010000021.1:0-71195 GCF_041020755.1 Kineococcus terrestris
CCGCCCGCGCCGGCCGGCGGGGGGGGCGCGGGGGCCGCGCGCGCGCCGGGCGGCCGCCGGGCGGCGCGGCGCCGCCGCCCCCCCCCCCCCCCCCCCCCCCCCCCCACGGTGGTCAGGGCCACGGTGGACAGGGCCGCGACGGCGCTGTCGTCGTAGCCGACGACCGACAGGTCCGCCGGGACGTCGCGCCCGGCCGCGCGGGCCGCGGCGAGCAGCCCGGCCGCGCAGGCGTCGTTGAAGGCCAGGACCGCGCCGGGTCCGCCGGGCGCCAGGACCGCCGGCGCGGCGCGCACCCCGTCGGCGTCGGTGAGCCCGCCGGGCAGCAGCGTCACCGGCAGGCCGGCCGCGGTGAGGGCCGCGCGCACCCCGCGCCGGCGCTCGGCCGCGCCCGGCGCGCGCCCGCCGTCCAGGTGCGCCACGCGCTCGTGCCCCAGGCCCAGCAGGTGCTCCACGGCGGCGCGGGCGCCGGCCTCGTCGTCGGTGCGCACCACGTCGGCGGCCACCCCCCGCAGCGCGCGGGCGAGCACGACGAGCGGGACGCGCCCGGCCAGCTCGGCCAGGTCCGCGCGGGGCAGGGCGGGACCCACGAGGAGGACGGCCTCGCAGCGCAGGTCCAGCAGGGCCCGCACGGCGGCGCGCTCGGGGCGGCTGCCGGCGCTGGGTTCCAGCGCCAGGCGCCAGCCGGTGCCCTCGACGGCCCCGTACAGGGCTTCGACCAGCTCGGCGTGGAAGGGCCGGTGCAGGGCGTGGACGACGCCCAGGGTGCGGGTGCGGGCCGAGCGCAGCAGCCGGGCCCGGTGGTCGGGGTGGTAGTCCAGCTCGGCGGCGGCGCGCAGCACCCGCTCGCGGTTGGCCGGGCTGGCGCCGGGGGCGCCGCGCAGCACGATCGACACCAGCGCCCGGGACACCCCGGCCCGCGCGGCCACGTCGGCCATCGTCACGTCCGCCACCGCTGCAGTCTAGGCAGACCTAGAACGATCCAGCCCGAACGCTTGACGACGCCGCCGCGGCGGCTCCACCCTGTCCGCAGGCTTAGATCGTTCTAGGGAGGTCCAGGTGGCTGGTGCGGGGTCGGACGCGGTGCGCGTGGGGGTGGTGGGCGCCGGGCGGATCGGCACGGCGCACGCCGCGACGATCGCCCGGCGGGTGCCGGGGGCCGCGCTCGTCGCGGTCGCCGACCCCCGGCCCGGGGCGGCGGAGCGGGTGGCGGCGCCGTGGGGAGCCCGCGCGGCCACCGACCCGGCGCAGCTGTTCGCCGACGACGGCGTCGACGCCGTCGTCGTCACCGCCACCACGGACGCGCACGCCGACCTCGTCGAGGCCGCCGCCCGCGCCGGCAAGCACGTGTTCTGCGAGAAGCCCGCGGGCCTGACCCTGGCCGACGTCGACCGGGGGACCGCCGCCACCGACGCCGCGGGCGTCGCGTTCCAGGTGGGGTTCAACCGCCGGTTCTCCCGCGACGTCGCCGCGGCCCGCGCCGCCGTCGAGGAGGGTGCGATCGGCACCCCGCAGCTGATGCGCTCCCTCACCCGCGACCCCGGCCTCGCGGACCCCTCGGCCGTCCCGCCGTGGGCGGTCTTCCTGCTCACCCTGATCCACGACTTCGACACGCTGCTGCACCTGAACCCCGGCGCTGAGCCGGTCTCCGTGTACGCCGTCGCCGACGCCCTCGTCGCCCCGGCGTTCCGCGACGCCGGCCTGCTCGACACCGCCGTCGTGACGATCCGCTTCGACAACGGCGCCATCGCCACCGCCGAGGCCAGCTTCTCCGCCGCCTACGGCTACGACGTGCGCGGGGAGGTGTTCGGCTCCGGCGGCATGCTGACCTTCGGCGACGGCGCCACCGGGTCGCTGCGCCGCTGGGACGCGCACGGCCGGCACGCGGCCACCGTCCGCTCCGACGTCGAGCTGTTCGCCGACGCCTACGCCGCCGAGTTCACCGAGTTCACCGCGGCCGTGCGCGAGGGCCGCGCCCCGTCCGTCACCGGCCGCGACGCCCGCCGCGCCCTCGCGGTCGCGCTGGCCTGCGTGGAGTCGGTGCGCACCGGGCTGCCCGCGCGCCCGGCCGGGACGCCCTCGTGAGCGGGCCGGTGAGCGGGCGGGTGAGCGGGCCCGTGCTGGCGGTCTGCGCCGAGACGGTGTTCCTGGACCTGCCGGTCCTCGAGCGCGTGGAGGTGCTGCACGAGCTGGGGTTCGCCGTCGAGCTGTGGGACTGGACCACCCAGGACCTGCCCGCCCTGGCCGCGACCGGCGCCACCTTCACGTCGGTGACCGGGTACGTCGACGGCGAGCTGGTCGACCCCGGCGGCGCGGACCGGCTGCTGGCGAGCGCGGAGCGCTCGATCGCGGCCGCCGCCGTGCTGGGCCGGCCGAACCTCAACCTGCACGGCACCGGCCTGGACGCCCGCGGCCTGCCCGTGCGGCCCGTCGAGGTGGTCACCGGAGCGGACTGGCTGGCCGCCGAGCGCACGCTGCGCCGGGTGGCCGAGCTGGGCCGCCGCCACGACGTCGTGTTCACCCTGGAGAACCTCAACACCGCGCTGGACCACCCCGGCACGCCGTTCGCGCGGGCCGCCGACACCCGCGCGCTCGTGGCGGCCGTCGACAGCCCCCACCTGCGGATGAACCTCGACCTCTACCACGCGCAGATCGGCGAGGGGAACCTCGTGCAGCTCGTGCGCGACAGCGCGCCCTGGACCGGCGAGGTGCAGGTCGCCGACGTCCCCGGCCGCTGCGAGCCCGGCACCGGCGAGGTGCGCTGGGAGGCCGTCGCCGGGGCGCTGGCCGAGGTCGGCTGGACGGGCACCGTGGCGCTGGAGGCGTTCGCCTCCGGCGACAGCCGCACCGCGGTCGAGCGGTTCCGCGCGGTGTTCTCGTCAGCGGGCGGCGCGGCGGTCGCCGGCCGGGCCTGAAGACCCTCGACGTCCCGCCCGCGCGGGAGGACGATGGGAGCGGCGACCGGGACGGCGCCGTGCCGTCCCGCCGCCGCAGGGGGAGGGAGGCCGCGATGAGGCGGTCAGCAGCAGCGGTGGCGTCGGCGCTCCTCGGGGCGGGCCTGGTCGGCCTGACCCCGGCGACCGCCTCGGCCGCGTGCCCCACGGGGTGGGGTTCGCTGCCGAGGACGGCGCCGTCGGTGCGGAACGCGGAGATCGTCGACGTGCGCACGGGGCGGCACGCGTGCTTCGACCGGTTCGTGGTGGACGTCGCCGGCCGCGGCGACGGGTGGTTCGTGCGCTACGTCGACCAGGTGCGCTTCGACGGTTCCGGCGAGGTCGTCCCGCTGCGCGGCGGGGCGAAGCTGGAGGTGGTGGTCGTCGAGCCGATCGTGCCGACCGACGCGATCTTCCTGCCGAACGGTGAGCTGGCCGACGTGAGCGGCTACCGCACCTTCCGGCACGTCGCGTGGGCCGGGTCGTTCGAGGGGCAGACGACGTTCGGGCTCGGGGTCCGGGCGCGGCTGCCGTTCCGGGTGCACGCCCTCGACGGCCCGGGCACGGGGTCCCGGGTCGTCGTGGACGTGGCCCACCGGTGGTGACCGCTCAGGGGTGAGCCCTCAGGCGGTGCGGGCGGCGTCGAGGAACGGGTAGTCCGTGTACCCCTCGGCGCCGCGCGCGTAGAACGTCGACGGGTCCGGCTCGTTCTCCGGGTGCCCGCCCCGCCAGCGCTCCACGAGGTCGGGGTTGGCGATGACCATGCGGCCGACGGCCACGACGTCGGCCGCGCCGTCGGCGACCAGCTGCAGCGCGTCCTCGCGGCGCGTCACCACGCCGAACCCGCTGTTGGCCATGAGCGGGGCGCCCGCGCGCCGGCGCAGGTCCTGCACGAACTCCCCGGCGGGCTCGGCGTGCAGCACGGACAGGTAGGCGATCCCCAGCGGGCGGATCCCGTCCAGGACGGCGCCGTAGGTGGCCGCCACGTCCGCCGGGTCGTCCTCGACGACGCCCTGGACGCCGTGGGCGGGGGAGATCCGCACACCCACGCGGCCGGGGCCGACGGCCTCGGCGACCGCGGTGACGACCTCGACGAGCAGGCGCGCGCGGTTCTCCGGCGACCCGCCGTACTCGTCCTCGCGCACGTTGGAGGAGGCTCCGAGGAACTCGTGCAGCAGGTAGCCGTTCGCGCCGTGGACCTCGACGCCGTCCAGGCCGGCCGCCACCGCGCGGCGGGCGGCGGCGACGAACTCGCCGACCACGCCGCGCACCTCCTCGGTGGTCAGCGCGTGCGGGACGGGGTAGTCCTGCTTGCCCTCCGGCGTGTGCGCCTGGCCCTCCAGGGCGATCGCGCTGGGCGCCACGATCCGGTCGGTGCCGGTGATCGCGGTGTGCGAGACGCGGCCGCCGTGCATGAGCTGCACGACGATCCGGCCGCCGCGCGCGTGCACGGCGTCGGCCACCCGGCGCCAGCCCTCCTGGTGGGCGTCGGTGACCAGGCCGGGCTGGCCGGGGTAGGCGCGGGACTCGTGGCTGGGGTAGGTGCCCTCGGCGACGATGAGGCCCGTGCTGGCCCGCTGGGCGTAGTGCTCGGCGACGAGCTCGTTGGGGGTGCCGTCGGCATCGGAGCGCATCCGCGTCAGCGGCGCCATCGCGAGGCGGTTGGGCAGGTGCAGGTCGCCGAGGACGACGGGCGAGAAGAGGTCCACCACGGGGGCCTTCCGGGTCGGGGACGGGTGCCGTGGGGCTCCAACCCGCCGCGGGGCCGCGATCTTCCCGTCCCGGTCCCGGTCCCGGTCCCGGTCCCGGTCCCGGCCCCGCGCCCCGTCCCCCGGGCGGCTCAGTCGGTGACGCGGCTCGGCGGCGCGTTGAACCGCAGGTCGGCGTAGTCGGGATGGCGCCGGATCCACGCCTCGACGAACGGGCACAGCGGCATCACCCGCAGGCCGCGCGCGCGGGCGTCGTCCAGCGCCGCGCGCACCAGCGCGCCGCCCACCCCGCGCCCCTCGAACGCCGGGTCGACCTCGGTGTGGGTGAAGACGATCATCTCCCCGGCCAGCGCGTAGGCCGCGAAACCGGCCCGCACCTCGCCGTCGTGGGCCTCGTAGCGCTTCCGCTCCGGCTCGTCGGTGACGGTGACGTCCACGCTCGCGCGCTCCTTCCCGCGCTCGCGCGCGTGGTGGTGGTCGGGTGCCGCGGTCAGCGGCGGTGGTCCCAGCGGCCGGGGTCGACCTCCAGCGCCGCGCGGTCCCAGCCCGCGTGCTCGGCGGCGGCCTCGTAGGTGGACTGCAGGAAGTCGGTCAGCGCGCCGTCCGGGTCGGCGGCGCGGCGCACGTCCTCGTACGGCAGCAGGAACTGCCGGTTCTGCGTGCTGTAGAACGCCCCCTCCGGTCCCGCCGGGTGCTCGGCGAACCCGTCCGGCTCGGGGTAGGCGTAGGCGTAGAACGCGCCCTCGTCCCCGCCGCCGGGCCAGAACCCGCAGCTGCTCAGCTCCCGGGAGTAGCCCTCCTCCATCACCCAGTCCCCGCAGTTGGGCGCGCCGCCCGGGTGCGGGGGCGCCCCGCGGCCGGAGAAGCGGGTGCAGGCCAGGTCCATCGCGCCCCAGAAGAAGTGCACCGGGCTGACCTTGCCGGCGAAGCGGGCCCGGAAGGCGCCCATCACCCGGTCCGCCTGCAGCAGCTGGCGCCAGAACAGCTCGACCGCCCGCGCGTCGTAGGAGGTGTGCACGTGGTCCTCGGCGAACGGGACCGCCGGGTCGACCTCGTTCGGCCCGGCGCTGATCCGCGTGGGGATGCCCAGCTCGTCCAGCGCCGTCATCACCTCGGCGTGGAACCGCGCGGTCGGCTTGGGCTCCAGCGCCACCGTCCGCGCGCCGCCGTCGCTGGACCGCACGACGAGGCGATGCTCCACGACGTCCAGCTCCACGTCGAAGACCCCTGCCCCGTGCGGGACGGCCGAGGTCGTCAGGCCGCGGGGGCTGACGTACAGGGTGGACTGCCACCAGTGGTTGACCAGCGGCGCGTGGGCGAGGCGGACCTTGCCGACGACCTGCAGCCACGTGTGCAGGGTGTCGCGGGTCTCGGTCCAGTCGTCCACCCGCAGGGCCGGCCAGGCCCCCGCGGCCGTCGCCGTCCCGAGCTCTCCAGGTGCGCTCACGCGTCCTCCTCCGGGTGCCGCGCCGCCGGGCGCGGCGGGACCGAGGGTAGGCCGTGCCCGCGCCGGGCGGGAGGCCCCTCAGGCCAGGCCCGCGGCCCCGAACCCGCAGTGCACGTGGTCCTGGTGGACCAGGTCGCTGAAGTACGGCCGCGGCCCCAGGTCCACCGGCCCGCCGACCTCCGTGACCCCCCACGCGGCGGCGAACTCCATCGCCTCGCGCCACGGGCAGCGCTCCCGGTCGATGACGGGCACGCCGTCGAAGGACCGGATGTCGACCGCCCGGCCGAGGGTGTGGTTGGAGGGCCGGTCGGTGTCGTAGACGTGGAACGGGTGCCCGGAGCGGACGTCCTGCACCGCCAGGGGCCACAGCTCGGCGTACGCGGACAGCAGCTCGGCGACTCGCACGTGCACGTCCTCCTGCAGCAGGTCGAAGCGCGCCGGGTCCGGCAGCGCGATGCGGTCGTCGTCGAGGACGGCCCGCACCTGCGGGCGCGCCGGGACGGCCAGCTCGAAGTCGACGTCGGGCACCAGCACGTCGGTGACGCCCCACGTGTCGCCGGAGCGGACCAGCCGCACGTCGACCGTCAGGGTGCGCCGGCGCAGCTCGTCGGGCGCCGCGGCGTCCAGGAGGGACTGCTCGGCGACCAGGATGACGCTCGCGGTGCGCCGGCCGCTGCTCAGCCCGCCGTACTGCGGGTAGACGACGCCGGCGGCGGACACGCCCGCCGGCGGCAGCAGGCCCAGCAGACCGGCCGCGTGCGCTGGGTCGAGCCCGGCGGCGCGCAGGCGCCCGTCGAGGGCCGTGGCGACGTCCAGGAACGGCGACTCCGGGTCCAGCTGCGCCGACCCGGTCGTCAGGGCCGTCGTGACGTAGTCCACGGCCGCCTCCTTGCAGCCGGGCTCCACCTCGCCCGGCAGGAGGACGTACGGCTCGGGCGCGGGCAGGTCCAGCACCACGGGCGCGCGCGTCGGGCTCGGCGGCGGTGCGGGCGCCGGGGGCGGGGTGGGGCTCGGCGCCGCGGGCGAGGGCTGCGCCGCGGGCGCCTGCCCGCCGGAGCAGGCGGCGAGCGTCCCGGCGCCGGCCAGGCCGGCCAGGACGGCGCGGCGCGAGGCGCGCCGCTGGTGGGGCTGCTGGTGGGGCTGCTGGTGGGTGGGGGTCACGCGCGCTGGGTCGTCCCTCGTGTCGTGCGGTCGGTGTCCGTCCCCGTGAGGGGTTCGTCACAGGTCGAGCTGGAAGTCGACCAGCTCGCGGCCGTCGCGCCGGTGCCGGCCCACCTCGGTCCAGCCGAGGTGCCGGTACAGCTCCACGGCACCCTGCTCGGCGCCGTCGGCGTCGGTGACCAGCGCGATGCGCGTGGCGCCCGCGGCACGGGCGCGCGCCGCGCAGCGGTCCAGGAGCGCGGCGGCCAGGCCGCGGCCCCGCGCGCGGTGGTCGACGACGACGGCGTGCAGCACGGCCACCGTCTCAGGTGACGCCGCGTGATCGCCAGTCGACGCCGGGCGGCGGACGGGGCGCAGGAGGCGGCGCGCGTACCGGCGCGCGCGGGTGCGGGCGAACCGCACGGCCAGCCCGGGACGGCGCAGCAGCCCGGCCGCGCCCAGCACCGCCAGGGGCAGGCGGTCGCGGGTCAGGACGTCGCGCAGGTAGGCGCGCTGGTCGGTGGCCAGCAGCGCGTACCCGCACACCCCGTCCGGGTCGACGAGGACGCCCGCCCAGGCGGCGGGGGAGTCGCAGAAGGTGCGGTGCCAGCGCCGCACGAAGCGGTCGCCCAGCTGCGGGAACAGGCCCAGCGGCAGGTACCGCTGCTGCAGGGCCGCGGTGGCGGCCAGGTCGCCCGGCGCCGCGTCGCGCAGCACGACCACGGGGTCCGCGCCGGGTGCGGCACCCGCGTCCGGGGCGCCGGGAGCGGTGGTCGCGGGGGACGGCCCGGGCGCCGCGCCGGCCCCGTCGGGCGCCGCGCGCTCGGGCAGCACGAGGGACTCCCCGCGCGGGGGTCCCGTCCCCGGGCCCGCGACGTCGGGGTCGCGGGTGCTCTCCGTCTCGGCCACGGGTCCTCCCGGAGGGCGCTCGGCGGTCGGTGCGCTGCTCGTCCACCCCCCTCACGAGCGGGGGCCCCGGGAGGTTCCGGGCGCGTCCGCCGGGGTCGTGGGCGCGTCCGGAGCACGCTCCGCGGCTCGGCACACTGGAGGGGTGACGATCCTGGACCCGGCGCGGGTCACCGGCAGCGCCCCCGACGGAGCCCCCGACGGCCCCGGGGAGCTCGTGCGCACCGAGCTCGTGCGCCGCCTGGGCGAGCGCCTGGGCGCGCAGCAGGTGGACGCCTCGACCCGCCGGCGCGCGGAGTACACCTCCGACGCCTCCAACTACCGCGTGGTGCCGCAGGTGGTGGTCTTCCCGCGCAGCGCCGAGGACGTCGTGGCCGCCCACGCGGTGTGCCGGGAGCTGGGCGTGCCGTTCACCAGCCGCGGCGCGGGCACCTCGGTGGCCGGCAACGCCGTCGGCACCGGCGTCGTCCTGGACTTCTCCCGGCACCTGCACCGCGTCCTGGACGTCGACGCGGAGGGCATGACCGCCCTGGTCGAGCCGGGCGTCGTCCTGGACGACCTGCAGCGCGCCGCGGCCCCGCACGGCCTGCGCTTCGGCCCGGACCCGTCCACGCACGCCCGCTGCACCCTCGGCGGCATGATCGGCAACGACGCGTGCGGTTCGCACGCGCTGGCCTACGGGCGCACCAGCCACAACGTCGTGGCCCTGGAGGTCCTCGACGGGCGCGGGCGGCGCTGGTGGACCGACGACCCGCCCGCCGACCTGCTCGACGAGCTGCGCGGGGTGGCCTCCGCGCACCTGGCGACCATCCGCACCCGCTTCGCCACCTTCGGCCGGCAGGTGTCCGGCTACGCGCTGGAGCACCTGCTGCCGGAGACCGGCGGGCCCACCGGCACCGCGATGGCCCGCCTGCTCACCGGCTCCGAGGGGACCCTGGCCACGATCCTCACCGCGCGCGTGCGGCTGGTGCGCCAGTCCCCGGCCACGACGTTCGTCGTCCTCGGCTACGCCTCGATGCACGAGGCCGCCGACGCCACCCCCGCGCTGCTGGAGCACGCGCCGCTGGCCGTGGAGGGCATCGACCGCCGCCTGGCCGACGTCGTCGTGCGCCGCGGCGGCTCGGTGGAGGGCCTGCCCACCGGCGACGGCTGGCTGTTCGTGGAGATGGGCGGCGACACCCCGGAGGAGTCGCTGGCCGCCGCGCGCGCGATGGTCGCGGACTCGCGGGCGCTGGACTCCGTGGTCATCCCCACCGCCGCCGAGGCGCGGAAGCTGTGGCGCATCCGCGAGGACGGCGCCGGCCTGGCCGGACGCTCCCCCGAGGGGCAGCCGGCGTGGCCGGGCTGGGAGGACGCCGCCGTGCCGCCGGAGAACCTCGGCGCCTACCTGCGCGAGTTCGACGCGCTGATGGCCTCGCACGGCGTCGACGGCCTGGCCTACGGCCACTTCGGCGACGGCTGCATCCACGTGCGCATCGACTTCCCCCTGTACGAGCAGGACGGCGCCCCGGGCGGTGCCGCGCGCACGAAGGCGTTCCTGGAGGACGCCGCGCGCCTGGTCGCCTCCCACGGCGGGTCCCTGTCCGGCGAGCACGGCGACGGCCGCGCCCGCGGCGGGCTGCTGCCGCTGATGTACGACGCGGAGTCCGTCGCCGCGTTCGAGGAGGTCAAGCGCGCCTTCGACCCCGAGGACCTGCTGAACCCCGGCGTCATCGTGCGCCCGGCGCCCGTGGACGCGGACCTGCGCGTGCCCGCGGCCCGGCCCGCGCACGCCCTCGGCCTGCCGCTGCGCTTCGCCTACTCCCACGACGGCGGGGACCTGACCCGCGCGGTGCACCGCTGCGTCGGCGTGGGCAAGTGCCGCGCCGACTCCGGCGGGGTGATGTGCCCCAGCTACCTGGCCACCGGCGACGAGAAGGACTCCACCCGCGGCCGGGCGCGGCTGCTGCAGGAGATGGTCAACGGCACCCTCGTCACCGACGGGTGGCGCTCGCGGGAGGTCCTCGACGTCCTGGACCTGTGCCTGTCCTGCAAGGGGTGCACGCACGACTGCCCCGCCGGCGTGGACATGCCCACGTACAAGGCGGAGTTCCTCGACAAGCACTACGCCGGCCGGTTGCGCCCGACGAACCACTACCTGCTCGGCTGGCTGCCGCGCTGGACGCGCGCGGCGGCGTTCGCGCCGCGGCTGGTCAACGCGCTCACCGGTGTGCCGGCGCTGGCGGGGCTGGCCAAGCGGGTCGGCGGCGTCGCGCAGGAGCGCCCGCTGCCGAAGTTCGCCGAGCGGACGTTCCGCACGTGGTTCAAGCGCCGCGAGCTGGCCGGCGGCGGGTTGCGCGGCGGCGAGCCGGTCGTGCTGTGGGTGGACTCCTTCACCGACGCGTTCTCCCCCGAGGTCGGGCGCGCGGCCGTGGAGGTGCTGGAGCACCTGGGGTTCACGGTCTCGGTGACGCGGGAGAAGGTCTGCTGCGGCCTGACGTGGGTGTCCACCGGCCAGCTGGAGGGCGCCAAGCGCCAGCTGCGCGCCAGCCTGGACGCCCTGGACGCCCCGCACCTGCCGGAGGGCGCGCTCGTCGTGGGGCTGGAGCCGTCGTGCACGGCGCTGCTGCGCGACGACGCCGCCGAGCTGCTGCCCGGCGACCCCCGCGCCCACGCGCTGAGGGGCCGGGTCAAGACGCTCGCGGAGCTGGTGGCCGAGCTGCGCCCGGACTGGCAGCCGCCGGCCGTGGACCAGCGGGCCGTCGTGCAGCCGCACTGCCACCAGCACGCCGTCATGGGCTTCTCGCCCGACGCGGCCCTGCTGGCGAAGGCGGGCGTCCAGGCGCAGGTGCTCTCGGGCTGCTGCGGCCTGGCCGGCAACTTCGGCGCCGAGGAGGGCCACTACGACGTCTCGGTGCAGGTCGCCGAGCAGAAGCTGCTGCCGGCGCTGCGCGAGCGCGGCGACGCGACCGTCGTGGCCGACGGGTACTCCTGCCGCACGCAGGCGGAGAACCTCGCCGGGGTGCGCCCGAAGCACCTGGCGCAGCTGCTGGCCGAGGGGCTGCGCGCGCAGCGGGACTGACGGACGGCGGGGGCGTGGCACGCTGACGCGGTGCTGCCCCCCGCCTCCTCCGCGGTGCGCCGCGGGTCGAACCTGCCCCGCGTCGGCGACTACAACCGCGCGGTGGTGCTGGACGCGGTGCGCCGGCACGCCGACGGCCTCAGCCGCGTGGAGCTGGCGGCGCTGACGGGCCTGTCGGCGCAGACGGTCTCGAACATCAGCCGCTGGCTGCTGGAGCAGGGCCTCGTGGAGGAGGCCGGCAAGCGCGGCGGGGGCCCCGGCAAACCGCGCACGATCCTGCAGCTGGCCCCGCACGGGCGCTACGCCGTCGGCGTGCACCTGGACCCGGTGGTCGTCACGACCGTGGTGCTGGACCTGCGCGGCGGGGTGGTGGCCCGCTCGGACGTACCCCTGGCGCCCGAGCAGCCGCCCGCGGAGGTGCTGGCGCTGGTGGCCGCGGAGGTGGCGGCCGTCGTGGCGGCCTCGGGGGTGCCGCCGGAGCGGCTGGCCGGGCTGGGGGTGGCCGTGCCGGGGCCGGTGGACGGGCCGGGCGGTGCGGTGGTCGGCGCCCCGAACCTCCCCGGCTGGCGGCGGGTCGCGGTGCGCGAGGAGCTGGCGGCCGCCACGGGCCTGCCGGTGCTGCTGGACAAGGACGTCGTGGCCGCCGCGGTCGCGGAGATGTGGGCGGGCGGGGCGGGACCGACGGGCAGCTTCGCGTTCGTCTACCTGGGCACCGGGATCGGCGCGGGCCTCGTGCTGCGCGGGGAGGTCATGCGCGGGGCCTCGGGCAACGCGGGGGAGCTGGGGCACCTGGCCGCCGACGGGGAGGGCCCGCTGTGCGAGTGCGGGCAGCGCGGCTGCCTGGGCGAGCGCAACGCGCCGCGCTCGCTGGTGGAGCAGGCGCACGCCGCGGGCCTGGGGCCGTGGCCGCTGGAGGGCGAGCTGAGCGTGGACCGCGCGCTGGCGGCGGTGTGCCGGCTGGCGGACGAGGACGAGCCCGCCGCGGTGGCGGTGCTGGACGCGGCGGCGGCGCGCGTGGCGCGGGCCGTCTCGGGCGTGCAGAACCTGCTGGACGTGGACCTCGTCGTCTTCGGCGGGCCGCTGTGGCCGCGGCTGGAGCGCCGGTTCCTGCGGGTGGTGCCGCCGCTGGTGCGCTCGCACGAGGTGGCCTCGGCCCTGCACCCGGTGGAGATCCGCGGCACGCGCGTCGGTCGCGACGTGACGGCGGTGGGCGCGGCGTGCCTGGTGCTGGACGACGCGTTCAGCCCGCGCTCGTCCGTCCTCCTCCTGACCCCTTGACGAAAGCAACTCCACTTGATTTACATACTCCCCACGGGGTCAGCGGCGACCCCCGTGGAGGAGGAGCACGACGATGCGCAGACGGCACTCCCTGACCGCCCTGGTCGCGGTCGCGGCCCTCGGCCTCACCGCCTGCGGCGGCTCCAGCGGGGGCGGCGGTGACGAGGACACCATCCGGGTCGCCTACCAGCGGACCGCGCAGTTCACCCAGCTCGAGGACGTCCTGGAGAAGGCCAAGAGCGAGTACGAGGCGGCCAACGAGGGCCGCACGATCGAGCTCGTGCCCATCGAGGCCGAGCAGGAGCAGTACTTCACCCGCCTCGCCCTGCTGAACCGCTCGCCGTCCACGGCCCCCGACGTCATCTACGAGGACTCCTTCCAGGTCCGCTCCGACGCCGCGGCCGGCTACCTCGCGCCCATCGACGACCTGCTCGAGGGGTGGGAGGAGTGGGGGCAGTTCGACGAGACCGCCAAGCAGGCCGGCCTCGGCGACGACGGGCAGACCTACGGCGTGTCGATGGGCACCGACACCCGCGGCATCTACTTCAACAAGCAGCTGTTCGAGCAGGCCGGGCTGCCCACCGACTGGCAGCCGACCACCTGGGACGAGGTCCTCGAGGCCGCCCGCACCGTCAAGGAGCGCGTGCCGGGCGTCGTGCCCCTGAACGTCTACGCCAGCCGCGCCGCCGGCGAAGCCACGTCGATGCAGGGCTTCGAGATGCTCCTGTACGGCACGGGCGACGAGCTGTACGACGCCGACACCCAGAAGTGGATCACCGGCTCGCAGGGGTTCCGCGACAGCCTCGCCTTCTACGACACCGTCTTCTCCGAGGAGCTCGGCCCCGACACCGCCCTCGCCCTCGACGCCGCCCTCGGCAGCCGCGTGGCCACCGAGATGCTGCCGCAGGGCGAGCTGGCCATCGCGGTCGACGGCTCGTGGCTGCCCGGTCAGTGGATCTCCGGGGAGAACGAGTGGCCCGAGTGGGAGGAGACGATGGGCATCGCCGCGATGCCCACCCAGGAGGGGCAGGACCCCGGCCGCACCTCCATGTCGGGCGGCTGGCTGCTGTCCGTCGGCTCGCAGGCCGCCGACCCGCAGGCCGCGTTCGACTTCATCACCGTCGCGCTGAACCGCGAGAACACGCTGAAGTACAACACCGAGAACAGCCAGATCGCCGTGCGCACCGACGTCGCCGAGGACCCCGAGTACCTCGACTACAACCCCTCGTTCGAGTTCTTCTCCTCCCTCGTGCCGGTGACGAACTTCCGGCCCGCCACCCCGGACTACTCGCAGATCTCCGCGAACATCCAGGCGGCCACCGAGGACGTCGCCACGGGCGCCGCGACGCCGGAGCAGGCCGCGCAGGCCTACGACGACGGCCTGGTCGCCATCGTCGGCGAGGACGGCACGCAGGCGGCGGACTGACGTGAGCGCCCCCGCCGGAGCCACCGCGCCCGCGCCCGCCCGCGCCACCGGCCGCGGCGACGGCGGGGGCCGGCTCGTCCTCCTCGCCCGGCTGGCGCCGCTGGCGCCCACCGTCGCGCTCATGCTGGTGTTCCTGGCCGGCCCCATCGCCTACGCCCTCTACGGGTCGCTGACCAACACGGCCCTGTCCGGCTACCGCGCCGCCGACCCGGAGTTCGTGGGGCTGGACAACTACTCCACGCTCGTCTCCAGCGGGGAGTTCTGGCAGTCGGCGTGGCTGACGCTGCTGTTCGTGCTCGCCTCGGCGGTCGTGGGGCAGAACGTCCTCGGCATGGTGGTCGCGCTGCTGCTGCGGGCGGCCCGCGGCCCGCTGCGGTCCCTCGTCAGCGGCCTCGTGGTCACCGCCTGGGTGCTGCCGGAGATCGTCGCGGCCTTCGCCCTGTACGCGTTCTTCTCCGGCGACGGGACCCTCAACGCCGTGCTCGGGTTGGTCGGCGGCGAGGGGGCCGGGGGCACGGCCTGGCTGGTGACGTTCCCCATGACGGCCGTCATCCTCGCCAACGTCTGGCGCGGCACCGCCTTCTCGATGATGGTCTACGGCGCGGCGCTGGCCGAGGTGCCGCCGGACCTGGCCGAGGCCGCCGCGCTGGACGGCGCCAGCGGCCGGCAGCGGTTCTTCCGCATCACCCTGCCGCTGCTGCGCCGCTCCATCGGCACCAACCTCATGCTCACCACGCTGCAGACCCTCGGGGTGTTCACCCTCATCTGGGTGATGACCGGCGGCGGGCCGGGCACGTCCAGCTCCACCCTGCCCGTGCTGGCCTTCCAGGAGGCGTTCCGGTTCGGGCAGGTGGGCTACGGCACCGCCATCGCCGTCGTCACCCTCGTCGTCGGCGCCCTGTTCGCGACCGTGTACGTGCGCGTCCTCAAGCCGGAGGTGGACTGATGGCGGACACCCGCCCCACCGCGGGCGCCTCGGCGGGAGCCGCGGGGCGGACCCCGGCGGCCCCGCCCGTCGTCGTCCCCGACGCGCCGCCCGCCCCGCGGCTGACCTCCCCGCAGCGGCGCGGGACCAGCGTCGCCGCGAACCTCGCGCTGGCGGTCGTGGGCGTGGCGTTCCTCGTGCCGCTGGCGTGGATCCTGCTGGCCTCGGTGGACCCCGACGCCACCGTGTCGGTGTCCGTGCCGACCCGGCCCACGCTGGAGCACTTCAGCACCGTCCTCACCTACGACCTGACGTTCCTGCCGCTGTGGAACTCCCTCGTCGTCTCCGGCGGCGCGGCCCTGGTCACCGTGGTCGTCGCGACCCTGGCCGCGTACCCGCTCTCGCGGTACCGGATGCGGTTCAACCGCTCGTTCATGTACGTCATCCTCTTCGGCAGCTGCCTGCCCATCACGGCGATCATGGTCCCGGTGTACGCGCTGTTCGTGGCGCTGGGGATGCTGGACTCGCTGCTGGGCACCGTGCTGTTCCTGGCCGCCACGTCGCTGCCGATGGCCGTGTGGATGCTCAAGAACTTCATGGACGGCGTGCCGGTCTCGCTGGAGGAGGCCGCCTGGGTCGACGGCGCCAGCGCCATGTCGGCGCTGCGGCGCATCGTCGTCCCGCTCATGCGCCCCGGCATCGCGGTGGTGTTCATCTTCGTCTTCACCCAGGCGTGGGGGAACTTCTTCGTCCCCTTCGTCCTGCTGCTCGACCCGGCCAAGCAGCCGGCCGCCGTGTCGATCTTCACGTTCTTCGGCACGCAGGGCGCGATCGCCTACGGGCAGCTGGCCGCCTTCTCCGTCCTGTACGCCACCCCGGTCCTCGCGCTGTACCTGCTCGTGCAGCGCCTGGCGGGCGGCTCTTTCGCCCTGGCAGGGTCCGTCAAGGGCTGACCCGCCCCACCACCGGCACCACCCCGCCCCGTCCGCACCGCCCGAGGAGCCCCGCGTGCACGTCAACCCCGCCCTGGTCGAGATGCGCGTGGATCGCTTCGTCCGCGAGCGCCTCGAACCGGCGGCCTACCGGCGCCGGCACCCGCTGGAGGTGTCGGCGTGGGCGGCGCCGGGCGAGCCGGTGCCCTTCGCCGAGGCCGTCGCGCAGGAGTTCTCGCCGTTCGCCGTGGGCACCGCGTGGGGCCGGCCGTGGGGCACGACGTGGTTCCGCCTGCGCGGGGACGTCCCGGACGGCTGGGGCGCCGAGGGCACCCGCCTGGAGGTCGTCGCCGACCTCGGCTACTCGGCCGTGCAGCCGGGCTTCCAGGCCGAGGCCACCGCCTACCGCCCGGACGGCACCGTCGTGAAGGGCCTGCACCCGCGCAACCGGTACGTGCCCCTGGCCGCGCTGGGCGGCGGGCCCGGGGTCGACGTCCTGCTGGAGGCCTCGTCCAACCCGGACGTGTCCGGGGACGGGGTGTTCGCCTCCCCGACGCGGCTGGGCGACCCGGCGACGGCGGGGACCGACCCGCTGTACCGCCTGGCGGCCGCCGACGTCGCCGAGCTCGACGTGGCGGTGTGGGAGCTGCTGCAGGACGTGTGGACGCTGCGCGGGCTGCTCGGGCAGCTGCCGGAGGCCTCCGCCCGCCGGGCGGAGGTCCTGGTGGCCCTCGACACGGCCGTCGACGTCGTGGACCCGTGGGACGTGGCCGGGACCGCCGCCGCGGGGCGGGCCGCGCTGGCGGGCGTCCTGGCGCAGCCGGCCTCGGCCAGCGCGCACCGCGTGACGGCCGTGGGCCACGCCCACATCGACTCCGCGTGGCTGTGGCCGACGCGCGAGACCGCCCGCAAGTGCGCCCGCACCTTCTCCAACGTCCTGGCCCTCATGGACGAGGACCCCGACCTGGTGTTCGCGTGCTCCTCGGCGCAGCAGTACGCGTGGGTGCGCGACACCCAGCCGGAGCTCTTCGAGCGCATCAAGCGGCGCGTCGCCGAGGGGCGGTTCGTGCCCGTGGGCGGCATGTGGGTGGAGTCGGACACCAACATGCCCGGCGGGGAGGCGCTGGCCCGCCAGTTCGTCGCCGGCAAGCGGTTCTTCGCCGAGGAGCTGGGCGTGGAGCCGCTGGACGTGTGGCTGCCGGACTCCTTCGGCTACACGGCGGCCATGCCGCAAATCGCCCGCGCCGCGGGCGCCCGCTGGTTCCTCACGCAGAAGCCGTCGTGGAACGAGGTGAACCGGATGCCGCACCACACGTTCGCGTGGGAGGGCATCGACGGCACCCGGATCTTCACGCACTTCCCGCCCGCGGACACGTACAACTCCGACCTGGGCGGGGAGGACCTGGCCCGCGCCGAGCGGCAGTTCGCCGAGAAGGGCCGCGCCCGCACCTCGCTGCTGCCCTTCGGCTACGGCGACGGCGGCGGCGGCCCCACCCGCGAGATGCTCGCCGCGGCCGCGCGCACCCGCTCGCTGGAGGGCTCCCCGGTCGTCGAGCTGGGCGGCCCGCACGACTTCTTCCGCCGCGCCGAGGAGGAGTACCCCGACCCGCCGGTGTGGAGCGGGGAGGTGTACCTGGAGTTCCACCGCGGCACCTACACCTCGCAGGCGCGCACCAAGCGCGGCAACCGGCGCAGCGAGCACCTGCTGCGCGAGGCGGAGCTGTGGGCGAGCGCCGCGGCCGTGCAGCGCGGCGCCGCGTACCCGTACGAGGCGCTGGAGCGGATCTGGCACGTCGTGCTGCTGCAGCAGTTCCACGACATCCTGCCCGGCTCCTCGATCGCCTGGGTGCACCGCGAGGCCGAGGCCCGCTACGCCGAGGTCGCCGCCGAGCTGGAGGAGCTGATCGCCTCCTCGCTGCGCGCGCTGGCCGGGGACGGTGGCGGGAGCGGCGAGAGCGTCGTGTTCAACGCCGGGCCGTTCGCCCGCGACGGCGTGCCCGCGCTCGGCGCCGCGCCCGCGCGCCCCGGCGCCGACGCCCGCGCGAAGGCCGAGGGGGACGGGTTCGTCCTGGAGAACGACCACGTCCGGGTCCTCGTCGACGGCGACGGCCTGCTGGCCTCCGTCCTCGACGTCGCGGCCGGCCGGGAGGTCCTCGCGCCGGGGCGGCGCGGCGGCCTGCTGCAGCTGCACCGCGACACCCCCACCCAGTGGGACGCCTGGGACGTCGACGAGCACTACCGCCGGCACACCACCGACCTGACCGCCGCCGAGTCCGTCGAGCTCGTCGAGGACTCCCCGCAGCGCGTGGCCGTGCGCGTCGTGCGCGCCTTCGGCGACTCCCGCGTCGAGCAGACGGTGTCCCTGGCCGCGGGCGCCCGCTCGGTCGAGCTGGCGTTCGACGTGGACTGGCACGAGCGGCAGAAGCTGCTCAAGCTCGCCTTCCCCCTCGACGTGCACGCCGACCGCGCCGCCAGCGAGGTGCAGTTCGGGCACGTGCTGCGCCCCACCCACGCCAACACCTCCTGGGACGCCGCCCGGTTCGAGACGTGCGCGCACCGCTGGGTCCACGTGGGCGAGGCCGGGTACGGCGTGGCCGTCGCCAACGACTCCACCTACGGCCACGACACCGGCCGCACCACCCGCGACGACGGCGGCACCACCACGACGGTGCGGCTGTCGCTGCTGCGCGCGCCGCTGTTCCCCGACCCCGACGCCGACCAGGGCGAGCACCGGCTGCGCGCCTCCCTCGTCGTCGGCGCCGCGATCGCCGACGCCGTCCGCGAGGGGTACCGGCTGAACCTGCCGCTGCGCGAGGTGCCCGGAGCGCGCGGGTCCGCGCCGGTCGAGCCGCTGGTCGCCGTCGAGGGCGACGGCGTCGTCGTGGAGGCCGTGAAGCTGGCCGAGGACCGCGGCGGCGACGTCGTCGTGCGCCTGTACGAGGCGCACGGCGGCCGGGCCCGCGCCACCGTGCGCCCGTCCTTCGCGGTCGCCTCGGTCACCGAGACCGACCTGCTGGAGCGGCCCGTCGAGCCGCGCGCGCTGCGGGAGGTGGCCGACGGCGCCGCGGCGCTGGAGCTGCGGCCGTTCCAGATCGTCACCCTGCGCCTGGCGCGGGGCTGAGGGCCCGTCGCGGGGCCCGACAGCGGCGCGGGGTCTCGACAGCGCCGGGGCCCCGGATGCACCCTCACCGGGGTGTCGACGGTGCCGACCGGCGGTGACGTGGGGGCCTTCCTCGACGCGGTGCCCGACGAGCGGCGCCGCGCCGACGCCCGCCGCCTCGTCGCGCTCGCGGCCGAGGTGACGGGGGAGCCGCCCGTCCTGTGGGGGACGGCGATCGTGGGGTTCGGCTCCCGCCACTACCGGTACGCCTCCGGCCACGAGGGGGACACCCCGCTCGTCGGGGTGTCCCCGCGCAAGCAGCACACGTCGGTGTACCTGTCGGGGGCCGTCGAGGAGTACGCGGACCTGCTGGAGCGCCTCGGCCCGCACGGGGCCGGGCGCGGCTGCCTGAACCTGCGCCGCCTCGACGACCTCGACACCGCCGTCCTGCGCGAGGTGCTGGCGCGGTCCGTCGAGGTGGCCGCCCGGCTGTCCTGAACCGGGGGGGGGGGGGGGGGGGGGGGGGGGGGGGGGGGGGGGGGGGGGGGGGGGGGGGGGGGGGGGGGGGGGGGGGGGGGGGGGGGGGGGGCGCGGCGGGCCGGCGGCCCCCCCGGACACGCGCCCCCGCGCGGCCCCCCCCCGCGGCGGGGGCCCCCCCCCCCCGACGCTGGGGAGGACCCGTCAGCTGGGGCTGGGGTCGTTCGAGGCGGCGGCCTCGCGCAGCGCGGGCAGGAGCTCCCGCTGCGCCGCCTCCAGGAACGGCTGCTGGTGCTCGCCGCCGACCTGCACGAGGGCGAGGTCGGTGAACCCCGCGGCGAAGAACGCCGACGCGGCCTCGACGACGGCGTCCACGTCGTCCCCGCAGGGGATCGCCTCGGCGACGTCCTCGGGGCGCACGAACTGCGTCGCGCCGGAGAACCCCGCGGTGGTGGGCAGGTCGGCGTTCACCTTCCACCCGCCCGCGAACCAGCGGAACTGGTCGTGCGCGCGGGCGATCGCCGCGTCGCGGTCGGCGTCCCAGCACACCGGCAGCTGCCCGATGCGGCGGCTGGCGGCCGGCTGGTCGGGGGTGCGCGCGGCGTCCCACGCCGGCCCGAACGACGGGTCCGGCTCCACGGCGATCATGTGGTCGGCCAGCGGCGCGAACCGCGTGCAGGACTTGTCCCCGGACACGCCGACGGCGATCGGCACCCGCCGCTCCGGCAGGTCCCACAGGCGGGCGGAGTCCACCCGGAAGTGCTCCCCGGCGTAGGTGAGCAGCTGCCCCTCGAACAGCTCGTCGATGATCTCCAGCGCCTCGACGAGCATGTCCTGCCGCTCCTCGACGGCCGGCCAGCGCTCGCCGACGACGTGCTCGTTGAGGTTCTCGCCGGAGCCGAGGCCCAGCGTGAAGCGGCCCTCCGACAGCAGACCCACCGTCGCCGCCTTCTGCGCCACCACCGCCGGGTGGTAGCGCATCGTCGGCGCCGTCACGTACGTCATCAGCTCCACGCGGGAGGTGACCTGGCTGACCGCGCCCAGGACGCTCCACGCGTACGGCGCGTGGCCCTGCGAGGTCAGCCACGGCGAGTAGTGGTCGGAGAAGACGACGAGGTCGAAGCCGGCCTCCTCCGCGGCCCGCGCGTCGCGCACGAGCCAGCGGGGGTCCGACTGCTCGCTCATGCACGTGTAGCCGATGCGCACCTCGGCCACGTCAGGCCCCCGCGGGGACGTCGACGCGGGCGACGTGCTGCACCAGGGCGGAGCAGAACGCCGGCAGGTCGTCGGGCTTGCGGCTGGTGACCAGCGGCCCCGGTCCGCCCTCGCACACCACGAGCTCCTCGTCGACCCACTCCGCGCCCGCGTTGCGCAGGTCGGTCGCGAGGCTCGGCCACGACGTCGTGCGGCGCCCGCGCACCACGTCGGCCTCGATCAGCGTCCACGGCGCGTGGCAGATCGCGAACACCGGCCGGGTCGAGGCGGCGAACTGCTGCACGAACGTCACCGCGGAGCGGTCGGTGCGCAGCGCGTCCGGGTTGGCGACGCCGCCGGGCAGCACCAGCGCCGCGTACTCGCTCGGCGAGGCGTCGGAGACGACGACGTCCACGGGGAACGTGTCGGCCTTGTCGAGGTGGTCGAACGCCTGCACGCTGCCCGGCTGCGGGGACAGCAGCACCGGCCGGCCGCCCGCCTCCTGCACCGCCTTCCACGGCTCGGTGAGCTCCACCTGCTCGATGCCCTCGCCCGCGACGAGGAACGCGACCTTCTTGCCGTCCAGCTCTTCAGCACCCATGCCGCCCACGCTGGCACGGGCCCGCGCGGGCGGCATCCGCAGCGCCGCGCGGCTCCTCCCGCGCGGCCGGGCCCGGCGTGGAAGGATCGGCCCCGCCAGAGCCGTCAGCAGAGGAGCAGCCATGCCCATCGCCACCCCGGACGTCTACGCCGAGATGCTGGACCGCGCCAAGGCCGGGTCGTTCGCCTACCCCGCGATCAACGTCTCCTCCTCGCAGACGCTGAACGCCGCCATCCGCGGCTTCGCGGAGGCCGAGAGCGACGGCATCGTGCAGGTGTCCACCGGCGGCGCCGAGTACCTGTCCGGCTCGACCGTCAAGGACATGGTCCTGGGGGCGCAGGCCCTGGCCGAGTACGCCCACCACGTCGCCAAGGCGTACGACGTCAACATCGCCCTGCACACCGACCACTGCCCCAAGGACAAGCTGGACGGCTTCGTCCGCCCCCTCATCGCCATCTCCGCCGAGCGCGTCAAGGAGGGCCGCGAGCCGCTGTTCCAGTCCCACATGTGGGACGGCTCGGCCGTGCCGCTGGAGGAGAACCTGCAGATCGCCGAGGAGCTGCTGGCCCTGACCAGCGCCGCGCGGATCGTCCTGGAGGTCGAGATCGGCGTCGTCGGCGGCGAGGAGGACGGCGTCGCCCACGAGATCAACGACAAGCTCTACACGACCGTCGCCGACGCCCGCGCCACCGTGCAGGCGCTCGGCACGGGGGAGAAGGGCCGCTACATGACGGCCCTGACCTTCGGCAACGTCCACGGCGTCTACAAGCCGGGCAACGTCAAGCTGCGCCCGGAGATCCTCAAGGAGATCCAGGACGAGATCGGCGGGGAGGTCGGCAGGGACAAGCCGTTCGACCTCGTCTTCCACGGCGGGTCCGGCTCGCTGCCGGAGGAGATCTCCGCCGCCGTCGACCACGGCGTGGTGAAGATGAACATCGACACCGACACGCAGTACGCCTTCACCCGCCCGGTGGTGGAGCACGTGTTCCGCAACTACGACGGCGTGCTGAAGGTCGACGGCGAGGTCGGCAACAAGAAGCAGTACGACCCGCGCACCTGGGGCAAGGCCGCCGAGGCCGGGATGGCCGCCCGCGTCGTCGAGGCCGCCCAGGGCCTGCGCAGCGCCGGCAAGCACGTCAAGTGACCGCCTGAGCTCCCCCGGCAGCGACAGGGCCCGCCACCGTGCGACGGTGGCGGGCCCTGGTGCTGCGGGGCGGGGCTGGTGCCGGGCGCGTCAGGCCGGCTGCGGCCCGAGGTCGTCGTCGTCCGACAGGCCCGGCTCCTCGTCGACCACGTCGAGCAGCTGGACGATGTTGGTCGTCTCGATGAGGAACTTCACCACCGCCGGCGGGCGGATGAGGGTGACCCGGCGCCCGCGGCTGCGCGAGGCCAGGCGGGCCAGGAACGCCAGGCCCGTGGAGTCCATGAACGTCACGTGGTGCGCGTCCACCTGCAGCGGCCGGCCCGAGGACAGCGCGTCCTCCGCGGCCTCCAGCAGGTCGGGGCCCAGCTCGGCGTCGATCTCGCCGGTCAGGACGACGCGGGTCGCGCGCGGTTCGTACAGGACGTGCACCGACCCGGGGTCCACCGAGCGCACCTCGGGCACCCGTGGCGCCTCGCCCCCGGGGGCGGCGTCCGGTGTCGAGTCCTTCGTCATGGCTCCTCCGCTGGGCTGCACGCAGGCTGTCGAGCCGGCCCGGGTCTCTGCAGGCGCGGATGTCGGCCGTGTGGCTGGTACCGCACGGTAGAACACGCTGGACCGCGCGCGGGACGGAGGTCACCCGGGCTGCTCGGGCGGCCTCCTCGACGCGCGGACCGTCGGGCTCGGCTGCATGCTATCCACCGGGTCGGCGTCGTCCGCGCGCGCCATCGCCCCGCAGCCCCGGAGGAGACAACCCGCATGAGCGCCGACCCGCCGCAGCCGGTCGCGCTGCACGAGGAACCGGTCGCCGTGCTGCTCGTGGGCCGTGCTCCCTCGGCCCCCTCGGCCCCCTCGGACCCCTCCGCCGGCCCGGACCCCCGTCCGGGCGCGGGCGCCCCCCTGCTGGGCGCCGACGCCGCCTCCCGCGCCCTGGCCGGTGCCGCCCCGCACGACCGGCTCACCGGCGACCTGGCCGACCTGGCGGGCTGGCTGGTCCGCGCCCGCCCGGGCGCCGGGGCCGCCGAGGCCGACCTGTGGGCGCGCGCCGCCCGCGGCGAGCACCTGGTCGGGGCCCCGCTGCCCGACGGGCTGTGGCTGTCGGCCACCCCCTACGCCGAGGACGGCGTCCCCGCGCGCACCGCCCCGCGGACCCTGCTCGCCCTGCACCGCCCCGAGGGCGCCGGGGCGGTCGGGCCCGGCGGCTTCGCGGACGTCGCGGGCCTCGCCGTCAGCGCCGTGCGCCCCGGCGGCCCGGACGGGGCGCCCGAGGTCGTCGTCGTCCACGCCGGCGAGGGCTGGTCGCGCGCCACCGGCACCCCGGCGCGCGAGGTCGTGGGCGGTCCCGCCGCCGCGCTGCTGCGCACCGACGACCTCGACGCCCGGCACCTGGTGCGCGCGGCGCTGTCGCGCAGCGTCCGCGAGGCGGAACCGGCGGCCGTCACCGTGCTGGCGGGCCGCAGCGACGGCACGTCCTTCCTGCACCACGTGCGCACCACGCCCCTGCTGGACCCCACCGGCGCCGTCTGCCACGTCGTGTCCTGGCACGGCGACGTCACCGGCCGCGCCGGCGCCGAGGCGCAGCTGCACCGCGCCCTGGCCGCCGAGGAGGAGAGCGCGCAGCGCCTGGCGCTGCTGGAGCAGCTGGACGAGGTCGTCGTCGTCGACGACGTCGCCGCCGGGCTGGACCGCGTCGCGCACCTGCTGGTCACCCACGTCGCCGCCGACGCCGCGGTCGTCCTGACCGGCGACCACACGGGGGCCGTGCGCCCCACCGAGGCCCTCGTGGCCGCCGCCGCCGGCCCGCACCTGGGCGGCCCGGGCGGGCTGGCGGGCCACCGGCTGCCGCGCACCGCCCGGACCCGTCCGCCGGACCCGCACCTGGACGTCGACCCGCACCAGCCCGTGCGCCCCGCCCCGCTCGGCGCCGCCGCGACCGCCGGTGCCGGCGAGCTCGCGGCGACCCCCTCCGGCTGGATCGCCGCCCGGCTGGCCGGGCTGCCCGGCCTCGCCGGGCGCGCCGCGGAGGCGGTGCTCACCCCGATGGTCGGCCGTGAGACGGTCGTGGGCCTGCTCGTGACGCTGCCCCGCCCGGGCGGCGGGGACGGCAGGGACGGGAAGGACCTGGCGGTGCTCGCGGGCGCCGCCCGCCGCGCGGGGCTCCTGGTGGAGACCGCGCGGCTGCACCAGCGGGAACACACCTTGGCGGAGACGTTGCAGCGCAGCATGTTGCCCGAGCAGGCGGTCGTCCCGGGCCTGGACGTGTGGACGTTCTACGACTCCAACGCCGAGCACGCCCAGGTCGGCGGCGACTGGTACGACGTCCTGCAGACCACCGACGACCTCGCGGCCGTCGTCGTCGGCGACGTCGTCGGCCACGACCTGGAGGCCGCCGCCGCGATGGGGCAGATCCGCTCCGTGGTGCGCTCCTGCGCCCACGAGCTGGACGACCCCGGCAGCGTCCTGGGGCGCGTGGACGCGCTGGTCGCCGCCATGAGCGTGCCGCGCATGGCCAGCCTCGTGTACGCGTCGCTGCAGCGCCTGGACGACGGCGGCTGGGAGGTGTCGTGGTCCAGCGCCGGGCACCTGCCGCCGCTGCTGCGCCGGGCGGCCGGCCGCGCGGGCGAGCGCGTGGAGGTGCTCAGCGAGGCCACCGGGACGCTCGTCGGGCTGGGGGAGCGGCCCCGGCCGACGCGCGAGCGCGCCCTGGGGCCCGGTGACGTCCTCGTCTTCTACACCGACGGCCTCATCGAGCAGCGGTCCCGGCCCATGCGCGACGGGCTGACGGTGCTGGTGGAGACGCTGGAGGGCGTGCGCGCCCACGACGCCGCCGGCATCGGCGAGGAGCTGCTGCAGGGCCTGGGCGAGGCCCCGGAGGACGACACGGCCCTCGTCGTCGTGCGCGTGCCCGAGGACCCGGCGGACGCCGGCGACTCCCCGGCCCGCACGGCCGACACGCCGCGCCGGCGCCGCTGGCAGCTGCCGCCGGACCCCTCCTCCGTGGGCAAGGCCCGGCACGCGACCCTGCGCGCCTGCGCCGTGTGGGGCCTGGACTGCGGCCCGCGGGCCGAGGTGGTCGTCTCCGAGCTGGTCGCCAACGCCGTCCTGCACGGCTGGGGCACCGTCGGGCTGCGCCTGTTCGACCTGCCCACCGGGCTGCGCGTGGAGGTGGAGGACGACAGCCCCGAGGCGCCGCGCGTGGTCGACCCCCGCGGCGACGGCGGCGGCGGCCACGGCATGCGCCTGGTGGAGCGGCTGGGCCGCTGGGGCTGGCAGCGCACGCGCCGCGGCAAGCTCGTCTGGGTGGAGCTGCACCCCGTCCCCGCGCCCGACGAGCCCCCGCCCGGCGAGCCCCCGACGACCGGACCCCGGACCCAGGACCCAGACCCCGACCCAGACCCGGACCCAGGAGCACGATGACCAGCCCGACCAACCTGCTGGGCGGCCCGCCGCCCACCCACCTGCCCGCCGCGCCCGCGGTGGACGCCGCCCTGGCCGGCGGCGGCGACCCGCGCGAGGTGGCCGCCGCCCACCCCTCGGCCTCGCTGCCGTGGGCGCTGCTGGCCGAGCGCGCCCTGGACGCCGGCGAGGCCGTGACCGCCTACGCCTACGCCCGCACCGGCTACCACCGCGGCCTGGACGCGCTGCGCCGCGCCGGCTGGCGCGGGCACGGCCCCGTGCCGTGGGCGCACGAGCCGAACCGCGGCTTCCTGCGGGCGCTGGCCGCCCTCCAGCGCGCCGCCACGGCCATCGGCGAGGAGGAGGAGTCCACCCGCTGCCGGCAGTTCCTCGGCGACTGCGACCCCGCGGCCGTCGGGCAGCTGCTGCCGGACGCCGCCCGGTGACCGCCGAGCGCGAGACGCCCCGCGACACCCCCGAGCCCGACGCCCCGGCGCGCGCGGCCACCGCCGAGCGGCCCGTCGTCGTCGTCGGCGCCGGGGTCTCCGGGCTGGCGTGCGCGCGCGCCCTGGCCGACGCGGGCGTGCCCGTGCGGGTCCTGGACCGCGGCCGCCGCCCCGGCGGGCGGATGAGCGGCCGGCGCGTCCAGACCGCGGTGGGCGTGCACGTCGCCGACCTCGGCGCCTCCTACCTGACGGCCTCCGACGACGCCTTCAGCGCCCAGGTGCGCGACTGGGAGGCCCGCGGGCTGGCCCGGCCGTGGACCGACACCTTCGCCGTGGTCTCCGGGCGGGCCCGCGACGGGGCCCGGCTGCGCCCGGACGCCGAGGACGGCCGCAGCAGCGGGCCGGTGCGCTGGGCCGCCCCCGCGGGCCTGCGCTCCCTCGTCGACGACCTCGCCGCCCCGCCCGGGCGCGCGCCCCTGGAGGTCAGCGGCACCACCGACGTGGAGTCCGTCGACGCCACCGCCGACGGGCCCGTCGTGGACGGGGCGCCCGCGGCCGCCGTCGTCCTGGCGATGCCCGACCCGCAGGCAGCCGACCTGCTGCCGCGCATGGTCGCCACCCGCCTGGACGTGTCCGCGCGCTGGAACTGGCGCCCGTGCATCGCCGTGTACGCCGCCTGGCCGCAGCGCTGGTGGCCGGACTTCGACGGCGCCTTCGTCAACGACTCCGACCTGCTGGTCTTCCTCGCCGACGACGGCGCGCGCCGCGGCGACGGCGCGCCCGTGCTCGTCGCGCACGCCGGCCCGGACTTCTCCGCCGGCCACCTCGACGACCCCGCCGGTGCGATCGGCGACGTGGTCGCCGAGCTGGGCCCGCTGCTGACGGGGGAGCCCACCCCCGAGCCGGACTGGGCGCGCGCGCACCGCTGGTCGCTGGCGCAGCCGCTGCGCCAGCACGCCGAGGAGCCGTTCGGCTTCGACGAGGCCAGCGGCATCGGCGTGTGCGGCGACGCCTGGGGCCGCACGTCCAAGGTGGAGACGGCGTGGGTGTCGGGGCACCGGCTGGGACTGGAACTGGCCCGCCGCCTCGGCTGAGCGCGCGCGGGGTCGGTGACCGCGGGCACCGGTAAGCTGCCCGCGGTCACCGGCGCCGGCCCGGCGCGGTCGGCCGGCTCAGCCGCCTGAAGGAAGCAGGGGATCTCATGCCCGCGATCGTGCTCGTCGGCGCCCAGTGGGGGGACGAGGGCAAGGGCAAGGCGACCGACGCCCTCGGCGCCCGCGTCGACTACGTCGTGAAGTTCAACGGCGGCAACAACGCCGGGCACACCGTGGTCGTCGGCGACGAGAAGTACGCGCTGCACCTGCTGCCCTCGGGCATCCTCACCCCCGGGGTCACCCCGGTCATCGGCAACGGCGTCGTCGTGGACCCGGCCGTGCTGTACGAGGAGCTGGACGCCCTCGAGGCCCGCGGCGTGGACTGCTCCCGGCTGATCGTCTCCGCCTCCGCGCACGTCATCGCCCCCTACCACCGCAGCCTCGACCAGGTGACCGAGCGGTTCCTGGGCAAGCGCAAGATCGGCACGACCGGCCGCGGCATCGGCCCCACCTACGCGGACAAGATCAACCGGGTGGGCGTGCGGGTGCAGGACCTGTTCGACGAGAGCATCCTGCGGCAGAAGGTCGAGGGCGCCCTCGACCAGAAGAACCACCTGCTCGTCAAGGTCTACAACCGCCGCGCGGTCTCGGTCGACGAGACCGTGGAGACGCTGCTGTCGTACGCGGAGCGGCTGCGGCCCATGGTCCGCGACGTCGGCCTGGAGCTGTCCGCGGCGCTGGACCGCGACGAGGTGGTGCTGTTCGAGGGCGGCCAGGCCACGCTGCTGGACATCGACCACGGCACCTACCCGTTCGTCACCAGCTCCAACGCCACGGCCGCCGGCGCGTGCACGGGTTCCGGCGTCCCGCCGAACCGCATCGACCGCATCATCGCCGTCGTCAAGGCGTACACGACCCGCGTGGGCGAGGGGCCGTTCCCCACCGAGCTGCTCGACGCCGACGGCGAGAAGCTGCGCCAGGACGGCGGGGAGTTCGGCACCACGACCGGCCGCCCCCGCCGCACCGGCTGGTACGACGCGGTGATCTCCCGCTACGCCGCCAGGGTCAACGGCGTCACCGACTTCGTCCTGACGAAGCTGGACACCCTCACCGGCTGGGAGCGCATCCCGGTGTGCGTGGCCTACGACGTCGACGGCGTGCGCCACGACGAGATGCCGATGTCGCAGAGCGACTTCCACCACGCAACCCCGGTGTACGAGTTCTTCGACGGCTGGAGCGAGGACATCACCGGCGCGCGCACCACCGCGGACCTGCCCAAGAACGCGCAGCGCTACGTCGAGGCGCTGGAGGAGATGTCGGGGGCGCGGATCTCCGCGGTGGGCGTGGGCCCGGACCGCGAGCAGACCGTCGTGCGCCACGACCTGCTGGGATGAGCGCGGGCCTCGCCCCTGGATTGAGCGTCCACCACGCGCCGACGGCGCAGGTGCCGGCGCTGACGCTGTACGCGCTGCTGAAGCTGCGCGTGGACGTGTTCGTCGTCGAGCAGGAGTGCGCCTACCCCGACCTCGACGGCCGGGACGCCGAACCCGGTGCGGTGCAGCTGTGGGCCGAGACGGCCGGCGGCGGCGTGGCCGCCACGGCGCGGCTGCTGGCCGAACCGGACGGGCGCGCGCGCATCGGGCGCGTCGCCACGGCGCGCGCGGCCCGCGGCGCCGGTGCCGCCGGTGCGTTGCTGCGCAAGGGGATCGAGCTGGCCGGGGACGCCGACGTCCTGCTGGACGCGCAGTCGCACCTGGCCGGCTGGTACGGGCGGTTCGGGTTCCGCGTCGTGGGCGAGGAGTACCTCGACGACGGCATCCCGCACCTGCCGATGCTGCGCACCGCCTGACGCAGGGGCGGCACAGGGGTTCCCAAGAACACTCGGCGTCACTAGGTTCTCACGCATCGCATCGGAGACGGTCCTCCGGCGGACGCCGGCGACCGTCCGAACCGGAGGAGCGCTGTGCGCCGACCAGCCGTCCTGTCCGTCGCCCTGCTCGCCGCGGGTTCCCTCGTCGTCCCGGCGGCCCCGGCCGCGGCCGTCGACGAGGTGGACACCACGCGGCTGACGGGGGCCGTCACCGTCGACGGGATCGTGGGCCACCTGCGCGTCCTGCAGCGCATCGCCAACGAGAACGATGGGAACCGGGCCTCCGGCACCCCCGGGTACGAGGCGTCGGCCCGCTACGTGCAGGAGCGCCTGCTGCGCGCCGGGTACGACGTGGAGCTGCAGGAGTTCACGTTCCCCTACTACGAGGAGCTGACGCCCACCTCGCTGGCGCAGACCTCCCCGGAGGCCGCGGACTACGAGACCCGCCCCCTCACGTTCTCCGGCAACGGGCAGGTCGAGGGCACCGCCCGCGTCGTGGACTTCGCCGACGAACTGCCGTCCACGAGCGGCTGCGAGGCCGGCGACTTCGCCGGGTTCCCCGCCGGCGCGGTCGCCGTGCTCCAGCGCGGGACGTGCTCCTTCGCCGTCAAGGCCGCCAACGCCGAGGACGCCGGTGCGGTGGCCGCCGTCGTCGTCAACGCCGGTGTCGAGGACCCCGAGGAGCTCCTCAACGGCACCCTCGGCGCACCCGGCACCGGCATCCCCGTCGTCGGCCTCAGCGCCGCCGCCGGGGCCGCGCTGGTCGCCGCCGCCACCGCGGGCGACGTCGAGCTGGCCGTCAACGTCGACACCCTGCTGGAGGACCGCACCACCTGGAACGTCCTGGCCGACTCCCCGACGGGCGCCGCGTCGCGCACCGTCGTCGTCGGCGCCCACCTGGACTCCACGCTGGAGGGCCCGGGGATCAACGACAACGGCACCGGTGTCGCGGCCGTCCTGGAGATCGCCGAGCAGATGGCCGAGCTGGGCGTGCAGAACCGCCAGCGCGTCCGGTTCGCCTTCTGGGGCGCGGAGGAGCTGGGCCTGCTCGGCTCGGAGCACTACGTCGCGCAGCTGTCCGACCGCGAGCTGCGCGCGACCTACGCGACCCTGAACTTCGACATGCTCGGCTCGCCGAACTGGGTGCCGTTCGTCTACGACGGCGACGGCTCGGACACCCCGCTGGCCGGCCCGCCCGGGTCCGCGCGGATCGAGCGCCTGTTCACCGACTTCCTCGAACCCCGCGGCGGCTCGGTGCCCACCGACTTCGACGGCCGCTCGGACTACGGCCCGTTCATCGCGGTCGGGATCCCCGCCGGTGGTCTGTTCAGCGGCGCGGAGGGCGTGAAGACCGAGGAGGAGGCCGAGCGGTTCGGCGGCACCGCCGGTGAGGCCTACGACTCCTGCTACCACACGCCCTGCGACGACACCGGCAACGTCTCCACCGCGGCGCTCGCCGTCCTCGGCGACGCGGCCGCGCACGCCACGATGACGATGGCCCGCACGAAGAAGGGGTTCTTCGAGGACCTCAGCCGCAACCCCGCGGCCGGCGCGCTCGAGGCGCCCACGGGGAACGCCGCCTGACGGACGCCGCGCCGGGGTCCCGCGGGTCCCCGGCGCGGCCGGTCAGGAACCCGCGGCGGCGGTGCGGATCGACAGCCCGTCCAGGTAGGAGCGCACGTTCGCGCGGACCTGCTCGACGGTGTCGCCGCCGAACTTCTCCAGCACGGCGTCGGCGAGCACGAGGCTGACCATCGCCTCGGCCACGACCCCCGCGGCCGGGACGGCCGCCACGTCGGAGCGCTGCGCGATCGCCTGCGCCGCACCGCCGGAGGCCGTGTCCACGGTGTCCAGCGCGCGCGGCACCGTCGAGATCGGCTTCATGGCCGCGCGGATCCGCAGCACCTCGCCGTTGCTCATGCCGCCCTCGATGCCGCCGGCGCGGTCGGTGCGCCGGCGCACCGTCATCCCGTCCGCGCCCTCGCCGCCGTCGGTGCGCTCGATCTCGTCGTGGGCGGCCGAGCCGCGGCGGCGGGCCGTCTCGAACCCGTCGCCCACCTCGACGCCCTTGATGGCCTGGATGCCCATGAGGGCCGCCGCCAGCCGGGCGTCCAGCTTGCGGTCCCAGTGCACGTACGAGCCCAGGCCCGGCGGCAGGCCGTGCACGACGACCTCCACGACCCCGCCGAGGGTGTCGCCCTCGGAGTGGGCGGCGTCCACCTCGGCCACCATCCGCGCGCTGGTCCCCGGGTCCACGCAGCGCACCGGGTCGGCGTCGACGCGGTCGCGGTCGCCGCGGGCCGGGACGACGCCCGCGGGGGCGCTGACCGTGCCGAACGAGACGACGTGCGAGAGCACCTCGGCGCCGACGGCCTGCTCCAGGAAGCGGCGGGCCACCTCGCCGAGCGCCACGCGGGTCGCGGTCTCGCGCGCCGAGGCGCGCTCCAGGACCGGGCGGGCGTCGTCGAAGCCGTACTTCTGCATGCCCGTCAGGTCCGCGTGCCCGGGGCGCGGGCGGGTCAGCGGCGCGGAGCGCCCGCGGGCCGGCAGCCGGCCCGGCTCGTCGTAGCGGCGGCCGTCGGCGTCGGCGGGGTCGGCGGCCATGACCTCCTGCCAGCGCGGCCACTCGGTGTTGCCGATGCGCAGCGCGACCGGCCCGCCCTGGGTGCGCCCGTGGCGGACGCCGCCGATGACCTCCAGCTCGTCCTGCTCGAAGGCCATCCGGGCGCCGCGGCCGTGGCCGAGGCGGCGCCGGGCGAGCGCCGCCCGGATGTCGGCGCTGCTCACCTCCACACCGGCGGGCATCCCCTCGAGGATGCCCGCGAGGGCGGGGCCGTGGGACTCGCCTGCCGTCAGCCAACGCAACACGACCCCGATTCTGCCGCACGCGCGGTCCCCGGCCGTCCACGGCGGCGACCCGCGGCCCCCCGCCGGGGGACGGGGTGCTGGAGGGTCGGAAGTCGTTGTCCCCCAACGGAGGGGTCCGATCGTCGACGGGCCGGTCGCGCGCTCAACCATCCTCCAGGTGGTCCACCGCGCGGCCGACGAACCACTAACGATGACTAGCTGCCCCTTCTAGTCATCACTAGCGATTGCCGCTCCGAGCGGTCGCTGAGCGGTGCCGTACGGCGCCCGGGGGCGTCGAGGAGTGGTGGTCGTGAACGGTGAGCGGAACCCCCGCGCCCTGGTGCTGCGCCTGCCGCGCCCCGCCCGGGACGTCCTCGGCCCGCGGGCCCGCCGGGCGCTCACCGGTCTGCTCGCCGCCACCGTCGGCGCCGGTCTCCTCGTGCCCGCGGCGACGGGCGCCGCCGCGACGCCCGGTGACCGGTCGCGGCCCTTCAGCGCGTCGACCACCGCGTCGGCGGCCGTCGTCGACGCGGACCTCCTGGGTCTCGTGCCCCTGGCCGGCCTCGCCGTGGCTCCCGCCTCGGCGCAGGCGGGCACGCTGCTGCCCGAGCGGACCACCGCCCGCGTCGGCGCCCTGAGCACCACGGTCCTCGGCGGGCTCACCGTCCCCGCGGACCTCGCCCGCCAGAGCGGGCCGCAGGACAACCCCGCGCCGGCGACCGGGGGCGTCGACGTCGACGTCGCCGGGCTCGTCGGCCTCGGCACCGTCCGCGGCACCGCGAACGCCCGCTGGGCCGGTGACTCCGTCTGCCTGCCCGCCGCCACGCCGCTGTCCCGCACGGTGTCCGAGAGCGCGGAGCTCGTCGTCCCCGGTCTCGTCGAGGTCGGGGCGCTGCGCTCCACCGGCGAGAGCGGCCTCGCGGGCACGGGCAGCGCGCGGGCCGTCCGGTCCACGGTCACCACCGACCCCGCGTCCGTCAGCCTCCTCGACGGCGCGGTGCGGTTCACCCTGCCGCAGCAGGTGGTCCGGGCGACCTCCACGGGCACGGGAACCCCCGAGGTCAGCCACGCCGTCAGCGACGTCGCCGTCACCGCCGGGGGGACGACCCGCACGCTGCGGGCGGACGGCTCGGAGCTCAGCCTGCTGCTGGGCGCCGTGAAGCTGCGGCTGAACCCCGTCACCCGGACGTCCTCCGGCAGCACCGCCTCCGCGAGCACGGCGGGCCTCCTCGACGTCCGCGTCGTCTCCGGCCCGGCCACCGCCCACGTCCGCCTCTACCCCCTGTCCGTCTCCGCGACCGCCCCGACCGGCGGCGTGGACTGCGGCCTGCCCGCACCGCGCATCACCGACCCCGCCGCCGACCAGCTGCGCGGCACCCGCGCGCTCACCGTGTCCGGGACCGCGGACGGCGCCGCGGGCCACCGGGTCACCGTCGTCGGCGACGACGTCCCGCTCGGCACCGCCACCGTCGCCGCCGACGGCACCTGGACGATGCCCGTCCTGCTCGGCCGGGACGGCCCGACCCGCCTGACCGCCGTGCTCGACGCCTCCGGCGACCGCTCGCCGCCCTCGGGCGCCGTCACCGTCACCGTCGACACGCTCGCCCCCGGCGTCCCGGGCATCACCACGCCCACCGACCTGCACGTGCGCACCGCGGGCACGACCCTCCAGGGCACCGCGGAGCCCTCGAGCCTCGTCCGGCTGCTGCGCCCCGACGGGTCCGAGCTCACCACCGCGCGCACCCGCCCCGACGGCACGTGGAGCGTCGACGTCGTCCTGCCCGCCGGGCGCACCGCGCTGGTGGCCGTCGCCGTCGACGCCGCCGGCAACGCGTCCGGCCGCAGCGCCGAGTGGGTCCGCACCCTCGACGCCGACGCCCCCCAGCCGCCCGTGGTCACGGCCCCGCTGGCGCCCGTGAGCACCGACCGGCCCGTCGTCACGGGCACCGCCGAGCCCGGTGCCGACGTCCTCGTCGAGGTCGGCGGGCAGGTCCTCGGGCCGTTCCGCGCCGACGGCGCCGGCGTCTGGACGCTGACCTGGCCGGCCGGCACCGCGCTGCCCGAGGGACCGACGACCCTCACCGCGACCGCCGTCGACCGCGCGGGCAACGTCTCCGCCGCCACCGCGCACACCGTCGTCGTCGACACGCGGGTGCCGGACGCGCCGGAGGTCCTCACCCCGCAGGACGGCGCCGACCTGCCCCTCGCGCCCACGACCGTCACCGGCCGCGGCGAGCCGGGCGCCACGGTCCGCGTCCTGCTCGACGGGACCGCGGTCGGGACGGCGGTCGTCGACGGCACCGGCCACTGGGTCCTGGGCGGCCTGCCCGCGGACGCGACCGGCGCCCACGCCCTGGAGGTCGCCCAGACCGACCGGGCGCAGAACACCTCGCCGGCCACCCGCGTCGGCTACACCGTCACGCCCCCCGTCCTGGACCCGCTCGCCGGGCTCGGCGTGGTCGCGCTCGACCCGCCGGACGGCGCCTTCCCCACCACGACCGCGCGCGTCAGCGGCCGCGTGCTGCCCTGGACCGCCACGAGCACCGGCACCGTCCGGGTGCGCGCCGTCCCCGCCCCCGGCACCACCGGTGCGCCCGTGGAGGCCGCCGGCGTGCCGGTCGCCGCCGACGGCAGCCTCCTGGTGGACCTCGTGCTCGGCGACGGCACCTGGTCCGTCACCGGCACCCACGAGGTGGCCGGCGCCCCCGGCCCCACCGGCGCCCCGGTCCTCGTCAGGGTCGACACGGGCGCCGAGCGGGCGCCCGAGCCGCCGGTGTTCACCGACCCCGCGGGCGGCTCCACCGTCGACGGCACCAGCGCCGTCCTGCGCGGCACGGCCGCCCCGGGCGCCCGCGTCGAGCTGTCCGGCGCGGCGGAGGGCTGGACCCTCGCCGACGAGCGCGGCACCTGGGCGATCGCCGTCGGCCCGCACACCGGCGGGACCACCTTCACCGCGCGCGCCGTCAGCCCCTACGGGAAGGAGTCGGCCCCCGTCTCGCTGACCGTGGTCTTCCGGCCGCTGCCCGGCGCCGTCACCGTCGACACGCCCGTCGCCGGCACCGTCACGCGCGACGCGCCCGTCGCCGTCTCCGGCGCCGGCGTCCCCGGAGCGCGGGTCACCGTCACCTCCGGCACCGCCACCGACACCGTGACGGCCGGCCCCGGCGGGAGGTGGTCCGCCGCGCTCGACCTGGCCGACGGCCTCCACGTCGTCACCGCCGTGCAGACGGTGGGCGGCCCGGTCTCCCCGCCGGCCACCACGAGCGTCGAGGTCGACCGCACCGCGCCGGGCCCGCTGACCGTCGAGCGGCCCACCACCGGCACCGCCGTCACCACCGTCGTGGAGGCGGTCTCCGGCACCGGCGCCGAGCCCGGCGCCCGGGTCGTGCTGCGCGGTGCCGACGGCACCCCGCTGCGCGAGACCACCGCGGACGTCACCGGCGCGTGGGCGTTCCCCGACGTCGCCGTGCCCGCGGGCACCGCCGACGGCCCCGTCGTCTGGACCGTCGTCCAGGTGGACCGCGCCGGCAACGTCTCCGCCCCCGCCGACGTGCGGTTCACCGTGGACACCCACCAACCGCCGGCCCCCGTGATCACCTCCCCGCGCGACCGCACGCCGGCCGGCGACCGCACCGTGACCGGGACGGCCGCCGAGGACGGCATCGTCGAGGTCCTCGTCGACGACCTCGTCGTGGCCACGACCGACGTCGTGGACGGCGCGTGGACCGCCCAGCTGCCCGGGACCGTGGGCGACGGCGAGCACGAGCTGCGCGCCCGCCTCACCAGCCCCCTCGGCACCGTCTCCCCGCTGAGCGCCCCGGTGACCCTCGTGCTGGACACCGCGAGCCCCGAGCCGCCGGTGATCACCGGCACGGCTCGCCTGGTCGCCGGCGTCGTCCTCGACCGGGACGGCGCCTACCCCGTCTCCGGCTCGGGCGAGCCCGGAGCCGCGCTCGTCCTGCGCGACGCCGGCACCTCCGGCGTCCTCGGGCGCACCACCGTCGCCGCCGACGGCACGTGGACTGTCCGCGTGCGCCCCGGGCCCGCGACCGTCCTCGTCGAGCTGCGCACGACCGTCGAGGCCGTCCAGACGGACCCCACCGGGAACACGTCCGCGCCCTCGGCGCCCGTCACCGTCCTGGTGCTGGCGATCGGCACCCCGAGCCCGGACCCGACGCCGGACCCGACCTCCCCGGTGCCCACGGACCGGCCGACGCCGCCGGTCCCCACGGACGAGCCGACGCCGCCGGTGACCACGCCGCCGACGAGCGCGCCGCCGGTCACGACGCCGCCCGTGACCACGCCGCCGACGAGCGCGCCGCCGGTCACCACGCCGCCGACGAGCACCCCCACCCCCACGGTGACGGTGACCGTCACCCCGACCGCCACGCCGACCGCGCCGCGCCGCGACCCGGTCCTGCTCCACCCGCTCGACGGCACCACCACGGGCGACCCGAACGTGACGATCTTCGGCCGCGGCCAGCCGGGCGCGATGGTCGTCGTGCGCGACGGCACCCGTGTCCTGGGGCGCATCGTCACCGACGCGGCAGGCAACTTCTCCCTCGCGCCGTCGGCGCCCTTCACCCCCGGCCGGCACGTCCTGACGGCCGAGCAGCTGGAGCCCACGGGCCCCTCGAGGACCTCGGCGGCCAGCGCGGTCACCGTCACCGCCGGGGGCGCGGTCGCGCCGGTCATCACCGGACCGGTCGACGGCACCGTGACACCGAAGCGCCGCCCGACCGTCTCGGGGCACGGCCAGCCGGGCTCGACCCTCACGCTGCGCGTCGACGGCGCCGTCGTCGGGACGGTGGTCGTCGGCCCGGCCGCCACCGGCACCACCGTGGGCCTGTGGAACGTCAAGCTCACCGAGCCGCTGGCGGCGGGTCCGCACCGGGTCGTCGCCACCCAGCGCACGGGCTCCGCCGACGTCGCGTCGAACACCACGACGCTCGTCGTCGACGCCGGCTCGCCCGTGCCCGTGGAGATCACCACGCCTGTGGACTACTCGTGGGTCGACGAGGGCGACGCCATCACCGTCACGGGGACCGGTGAGCCCGGCGGCCGCGTCTCCCTGCGCACCAACCACGAGGACGACGCGCCGCTCACCGCCGTGGTGCGCGCCGACGGCACGTGGAGCGTGGTCGGGGTCCCGCACGCCGGTGGCCTGACCTGGGTCGTCGCGCTGCAGGACATCGCGTGGCGCCGCGGCCAGACGTCCGCGGTGGCCGGTGCGCGGACGCAGGGCGGGGTCCGCCTGCTGTCCGCCGGCGCCGCGCTGCTCGACGGCGAGGACGACGCGCCGGAGAACCGCCAGTCGATGTCGCAGACGGTCCGCGTCCTGCGCGCCGACACCGGCGGCAGCGCGGCGCCCGTGGTGCAGCCGGTCGTCATCACGGCACCGGCCGAGGGTCAGCGGGTCGCCGACCGGCGCCCGGCGGTGTCCGGAACGGGTCACCCCGGCGCCACCGTGGTGGTGCGCGACGCCTCCGGCGCCACGCTCGGCGTCGCCACCGCGGCGGCGGACGGCACCTGGAGCCTCGTGCCGTCGGCCGACCTGCCCGACGGCCCCGTGCGGCTGACGGCCACCCAGGTCGTCGAGGGCCCCGGCGGCGGGACCAGCCGCAGCGGGACCCGCACGATCACCGTCCTCGGCGCGGCGTCCCCGACCGACCCCGCCCCGGCGCCGACCGACCCGGCTGCGCCACCGGTGACCACCCCGCCGACCTCCGGACCTCCGGGCACCGGCACCGCGCCCGGGGCGGGTGCGGGCGGCACCTCCGCACCCGGTGCGGGCGCGCCCGTCCGCGGACCGGTCCTCCCGGTGACGTCGGTGGGCCGGGGGACGGGCGGTGCCGGCACCGCGACGGCCGGCACCGCGACGGCCCGCACCCCGGCGACCACCGCGGGGACGGGCGGCGCGGCCACCGCGTCGAGGACGCCGTCGCGCCTGGCGCGCACCGGCGCCGACCTGAGCGTCGCCGTGACCGGCCTGGTGCTGCTGGTGGCCGGCCTCGGCGCGCTGCTCATCGCGCGCCGCGGGGGCTCCGCGCCGGCCGCGGTCGCGCCGGCCGCGGCGCGGGCCGCCGGTCCGGCGCCCGCCCCCACCGGGAGGGACGGGGACGGGCGGCGTCGGGACCGCGGGCCGGCACCGCGGCGCTGGCACGCCGAGGACGCGCTGGCCGGTCTGGACGGCCTGCGCGCCCCGGGGTCACGTCCAGCCGCGCGGCCCCGGGCCGCCGGACCGCGCGGGGGACCGCGCGACCGATTGCCTGCCTCGGGCCGGCGGGCCCGTCAGCCGGTCAGGCCGCCCCGTCAGTCGGCGAGGTCCGACAGCAGGGGGTCGATCCGGTAGGGGACGAGCTCGCGCATCGCCAGGGAGGTCCGGGTGCGCACCACGCCCGGGATGGCGAGCAGGCACTGCCCGACGCGGTACAGGTCCTCGGCGTCGCGGGCCACGACCCGGCACATGAGGTCGCCGTCGCCGGTGATGCCGTGGACCTCCAGCACCTCGGGCGTCTCGCGCAGCTGCGCCAGCGTCTCCTCCTGCCGACCCTGCTGGATCTCGATCATCACGAACGCGGAGACCGAGAAGCCCAGCGCGGCCGGTGCCAGCCGGCGGGAGAAGCGGTGCAGCACGCCGTCGGTCTCCAGCCGCTCCAGGTGGGCCTGCACCGTGCCGCGGGCGAGCTGCAGCTGGCGGGACAGGCCGAGCACCGTGGCCCGCGGGTCCTCGTCGAGGGCGAGGAGGATCCGGGCGTCGATGGTGTCGAGGCGGCGCACGGGCGACATCCTGTCGCACGCGGGGCGGTGCCCGCCGACGATGTGCGCACGGCGCGCGGTACCTGCTGTGCACGGACGGTGCGCGGGGGCGCCGGGAGCCGTGCGGCGGGGTCAGCCGGTGGTCGCCGCCGCCCGCCGCAGCTCGCGCCGGAGCCGGCCGAAGGTGCGCGGCGAGGACAGCGCCGCGACCGCCGTCAGCCGCCCGTCGCGGTGCCAGGCGGCCACCAGCGGCCCCTCCTCGGGCCCGCCCTCGACGAGGCTCTCCTCGTCGCCGGGCTCGGGGCGCCCGGCCAGCTGCACGCGCACCGCGAGCGGGTCCGGCGCGTCCGCGCCCGACCAGCGCAGGTCCGACCACACGTACGGCACCGCGCCGAAGCGGTCCGTGGAGGCGCCGCCCGACAGCAGCGTGCGCGCGGCCACCGCGGGGCGCTCCACCGCGGGCGTCCAGTGCTCCTCGCGGCGCGCCCGGCCGTCCGGGCCCCGCACGGCGGCCGCGTCGCCGACGGCCACCAGCCAGGGCGCCGCCGTGGCGCCCCGGTCGTCGGTCACCACGCCGAGCGCGGGGTCGGCCAGCTCGACGGCCTCCCGGTCGGCGCCCGCCACCCGCGCGTCCCGCAGCCAGTCCGTCGCCGGGTCGGCGCCCACGGCCGCGACGACGACGTCGGCGGCCACGACCTCGCCACCGGCCAGCCGCACCTCGGGGGCGCCGCCCGCGCCGGTCCCCACCCCGGTGACGGCCGCGCCGGTGCGCCAGCGCACGCCCGCCGCGGTGTGCCGGCGGGCGACGGCGTCGCCGACGCGCGCGCCGAAGACCCCGCGGACCGGGGCGTCGCCGCGGTCCAGGACGGTCACCTCCAGCCCGCGGGCGCGGCCCGCCGCGGCGACCTCCCCGCCCAGCAGCCCGCCGCCGACGACGGCGAGGTGCCTGCCCGGCCGCAGCTCGCCCGCCAGGGCGGTGGCGTCCTCCAGCGTGCGCAGCACGTGGACGCCGGCCGGCAGCGCGCCCGCGTCATGAAGGCCCGGCGGGCGCCGCGCCCGCGCGCCCGTCGCCACGACGACGCCGTCCGCGGGCAGCTCCCCGCCGTCGGCCAGCAGGACGGCGCGGGCGTCGGTGTCCAGGCCGGCCGCGGGCACGCCCAGCCGCCAGTCCACGCCCAGGTCCTCGTCGCCGTCCTCGGCCAGCGCCAGGTCCGCCGGGCCGCTCGTGCCCAGCAGGACGCCCTTGGACAGGGGTGGGCGGTCGTAGGGGGCGTGCGGCTCGGCGCCGACGACCACGAGGTCGCCGTCGAAGCCCTCCGCGCGCAGCGCCCGCGCGCTCCACAGCCCCGCCAGCGAGGCCCCCACGACGACGACCCGGCGCAGCTGCGGCACCCCGGCAGCATCCCCCAGGCCGCCCGGGACCACCTCCCCGGGCGGCGCGCGCCGGTGAGAGCCTGGGGCCGGACCGCCGGCCGCACCGGCGGCGGCAGCGCGCGACGACGGGGGGTGCCGGTCGTGACGACCAGCGTCTTCGACCTCTTCACCATCGGCATCGGGCCCTCCAGCTCCCACACGGTGGGCCCCATGCGGGCGGCGCACGCCTTCGCCGAGCGCCTGGCCGCCGCGGAGGACCTGGAGCGCACCGCGCGGGTGCGCTGCGAGCTGTACGGCTCCCTGGGCGCCACCGGCCACGGGCACGGCACGGTGCCCGCGGTCGTCCTGGGCCTGGCGGGGGAGCAGCCGCAGCTGGTCGACCCGGACGCGGCCGGCCCGCTCGTGGAGGCCGTGCGCACCTCCGGGCGGCTGCCGCTGGCGGGCCGGCACCCCGTCGCGTTCTCCGTCGACGACGACGTCGTGCTGCACCGGCGCGCGCGGCTGCCGTTCCACGCCAACGGCATGGTGTTCGAGGCGCTCGACGGCTCGGGGGCGCTGGTGCAGCGGCGCACCTGGTACTCGGTGGGCGGCGGGTTCGTCCTCGACGAGGACGAGACGGACCGCGAGACGCTGCTGGCGGACCCGACGCCGGTGCCGCACCCGTTCAGCACGGGCGCGGAGCTGCTGGAGGTCACCGCCCGCACGGGGCTGCGGGTCAGCGACGTCGTCATGGCGAACGAGGTGGCCCGCGGCCGCAGCGAGGAGCAGGTGCGCGCGGGCGTGCTGGCGGTGTGGGAGGTCATGCGCGAGTGCGTGGCCCGCGGTGAGCGCGCCACGGGCACCCTGCCGGGCCGCCTGCGGGTGCGCCGGCGCGCGGCGGCCCTGCGCGAGCGGCTGCTCGCCGAGCCGGAGGGGACCGACCCGCTGCGCGCCCTGGAGTGGGTGGGGCTGTGGGCGATCGCCGTCAACGAGGAGAACGCCGCGGGCGGGCGCGTGGTCACCGCCCCCACCAACGGCGCCGCCGGGATCGTGCCGGCCGTGCTGCACCACTACCTGCGGCACGTGCCGGGCGCCGACGAGGACGGGGTCGTGCGGTTCCTGCTCGCCGCGGCCGCGGTCGAGGTGGTCGTCAAGGAGGGCGCCTCGATCTCCGGCGCCGAGGTCGGCTGCCAGGGGGAGGTCGGGTCGGCGTGCGCGATGGCCGCCGCGGGGCTGGCGGAGGTCCTCGGCGGCACCCCGGAGCAGGTGGAGAACGCCGCCGAGATCGGCATCGAGCACAACCTCGGCCTCACGTGCGACCCGGTGGGCGGGCTCGTGCAGATCCCGTGCATCGAGCGCAACGCGGTGGGGGCGGTGAAGGCCGTGACGGCGGCGCGGATGGCGCTGCGCGGGGACGGCCGGCACCACGTGAGCCTGGACGACGCGGTGCGCACGATGCGGCAGACGGGCGCCGACATGAAGGAGGAGTACAAGGAGACCTCCCGCGGCGGGCTGGCCCTCAACGTCGTGGAGTGCTGACGGCACCCTCCTCGCGCGCGGGGCCGAACACGACGACGGCGGCCGCGCAGACGGCGAGGCCGACGAGGGTGGCCGGGCGCAGCGGGTCGCCGAAGACCGCCCACGCCCACAGGGCCGTGACCGGCGGCGTCAGCCACAGCAGGGTGCTGGCCCGGGCCGGGCCCGAGCGGCGCACGACGGCGACGTAGGTGCCGTACCCGCCGATGCCCGCCAGCAGCGCCGACCACAGCACCGCGCCCGCGAAGCCGGGCACCGGCGGCGGGACCAGCGCCCCGGTGGCCAGCGCCCACGCGGTGAACGCGACGGCGCTCACGGCGCTGTGCGCGGCCAGGGTGGTCAGGGGACCGCCGGGCGCGGGCCAGCGCCGCTGCAGGACGGTGCCCACGGCCAGGGAGGCGGTGGCGGCCACCGGCAGGAGGACCGCCGCACCGCCGAAGGCGCCGGCGCGCAGGTCCCCGGAGACGACGACGGCCACGCCGGCCGTGCCCACGACCAGGCCCACCAGGCGGCGGCTGCCCACCGCGCGCCGGCTCGTCAGCGCCACCAGCAGCACCACGAGGGCCGGCTGGAGCGCGGCGACGAGCGCCGTCGTGCCGGCCGGGACGCCCGCGGAGACGGCGGCGAAGACGCCCGCGAGGTAGCCGACCTGGCTGAGCAGGGCGAGGGCGACCTGGCGCAGGACGTCCGCGGGGCGCAGCCGCGGGCCCCAGGTGCGCGCGGCGCGGACGAGCCAGGGGGTCAGCAGGACGGTGGTCAGCAGGTAGCGCCAGGCCAGGGTGGTGGCCGGCGGGGCGTGGGGAGCGGCGAGCTCGGCGCCGATGAAGCCGGAGCTCCAGCAGACGACGAGACCGGCGCCGAGCAGCAGGTCGCGCGAGCGCCGGCCGGGGGACCCGGTCGCAGCCCGGTCGGGGGGTGCCGAGGTGGTGTCCTGAGCGGTCACCGTCCCAGGTAACCACACCGGTCGGTATACTGCGCAGTGCAGCGGTCGTGAGCGACGATGGGCGGGTGGAGGTCGAGCGGGTGGACGTGGTCGACGTGGTGGGTGCGGACGTGGCGCCCGTGCTGGAACCGCTGCCGGAGCTGACCCCCGCCGGGACGCGGCTGCTCGACGCCGCCAGCGAGCTGTTCTACGCCCGCGGGGTGCGCGCCGTCGGGGTCGACCTCATCGCCGAGGCCGCCGGGACGACGAAGAAGACCCTCTACGACCGCTTCGGGTCCAAGGACGCGCTCGTCGCCCTCTACCTGCTGCGCCGCGCCCACCGCTGGCGCCGGCACCTGCTCACCCGCGTCGAGGCCGCCGGACCCGCGCCCGCCGACCGCGTGCTCGCCGCCTTCGACGCCGTCGAGGACTGGATGGGCGCGCAGGAGCGCGGCTGCGCGTTCGTCAACGCCTACGCCGAGGTCGGCGGCACCGACCACCCGGCCGTGCCCGTCGTGCGCGCCGAGAAGGCGTGGATGCGCCGCTTCTTCGTCGACCTCGCCGGTGACGGGCGGCTGGGCGCCCAGCTGCACCTGCTGCACGAGGGGGCGATGGTGACGATGACCGCCGGCGGGGACCGCGACGCCCCGCGCTCGGCGCGCGAGGCGGCCCGCGCGCTGCTGGCCGCGGCGGACCGGCCGGCGGTGCTCACGGGACCTCCAGCGGGGTCAGCTCCACACCTCCCGGCGTGACGGTGACGAGGGTGCGGTCGGGCACGTCGCGCCAGGCGGGGTCGTCGTCCCACGGTTCGCTCGCGACGGCGACCCCGTCGGCGGTGGTCAGGACGCTGAGGGTGTCGCCCCATGCGGTGGCGACGAGGCGCTCGCCGTCGGTGGCCAGGACGTTCAGGCGCGCGGCGGGGTCGGCGGCCCCGGCCGCGGCCACCCGCCCGGCCAGCTCCTGCGGGGCGGCGAGCAGGTGCGCGGCGAGGACCGCGCTGTCGCACACGGACTCCGCGTCCGCCCACGCCCCCGCGGGCAGGACGGCGCGGTCCACGACGCCGTTGTGGGACAGCAGCCAGCGCCCGCGCGCGAAGGGGGCGCAGGCGCTCTCGTCGGCGGGCATGCCGACGGTGGCGTCGCGCACCGCGGCGAGCACGCAGCCGGAGGCGACGTGCGGGGCGACGGACGTCAGCGACGCCTCCGCCCACATCGGCCGCGAGGAGCGCCAGCGGGCGGGTTCCGGACCGGCGGGGCTGTACCAGCCGACGCCCCAGCCGTCGGCGTTGACGGTGCCGTGCGCCTGCCGGCGCGGTTCCCAGCTCTGGTGCAGCAGGCCGTGCCGGGGTTCCAGCAGGAGTTCCGCCAGCGTCCGGGGGACCCCCAGCCAGGCGAGGTGGCGGCACACTCAGGCGTCCCAGGCCAGGCGCAGACCCGTGAAGATCTGCCGCCGGACCGGGAGGTCCCAGTTGCGGAACGAGGGGCGCACCGCGTCGGCTGCCGTCGACCACGCGCCGCCGCGCAGCACGCGGTAGCGGCCGTCGAAGAACGGGGCGGAGTAGTCGGCGTACAGCATCGTCGAGAAACCCGGCCAGGGGGCGAAGACGGAGCTCGTCCACTCCCACACGTCGCCGATCATCTGCTCGACGCCGTACGCGGAGGCGCCCGCGGGGTAGGCGCCGACGCGGGCGGGCCCGAGCGCGGTGCCGCCGAGGTTCGCGCGCGCCGGCGTCGCGGGCCCCGACCCCCACGGCCAGCGCCGCCGCCGGCCGGCGGCGGGGTCCCACACGCAGGCCTTCTCCCACTCCACCTCGGTGGGCAGCCGCGCGCCCGCCCAGCGCGCGTACGCCTGCGCCTCGTGGAAGTCCACGTGCTGCACGGGTTCTGCGGGGTCGACGGCCCGCACGGCGCCGAACCGCCGCTGCGTCCACCACCCGGCGCCGTCGGGTTCCCACGCCATCGGTGCCCGCAACCCCTGCTCGCCGCGGTGGGCCCAGCCCTCGGCGGTCCACAGCCGCGGGTCGTCGTAGCCGCCGGCGGCGACGAACCCGGACCACTCGCCGTTGGTGACGGGGACGCGGGCGATGCGGAACGCGGGCACGTGCACCTCGTGCTGGGGCAGCTCGTTGTCCAGCGCCCAGGGTTCGGCGGCGGGGTCGGCGCCCAGGGGGAACGGGCCGGCCGGGACGAGGACGGCGTCGGCGGGCACGAGCCGGCCCGGCGGGACGGGGGTGGGGACCAGGAGCGGGTCGCCGGCGCGCAGGTTGTGCGTGGCGAGCATGGTCTCGCCGTGCTGGAACTCGTGCTGGGCGACCATGCCGGCGGGGAAGTGCCCGTCGTCGGGCCGGGCGCGCTCCAGCGCGTCCAGGACGCGCCCGCGCACCTCGGCGAGGGCGCGGCGGGAGGCGGCCGGGTCCAGCAGCGGCAGCAGCGTCCGGGTGGCGCGGGGGTGCTCGAAGGCGTCGTAGAGGCAGGCGACCGCCGGGTGGAAGACGGGGTCGCGGCCCGGGTCGGCGACCCCCAGCAGCCAGTGCTCCTCCTGCTGGCCGACGTGGGCGAGGTCCCACACGAGCGGACTCATCAGCGGGGAGTGCTGGGCGGTCAGCTCCGCGTCGTCCGCGTCCGCGAGGGCCAGGGTGGCGCGGCGCGCGGACTCCAGGGCGGCCAGGGCCGCCCCGAGACCCCGCGCCCCGGGCGGGGTGTCCGTCGGTGCACCGGTCATCGCAGCTCCTCCGCGGTCGGGCAGGCGGCCGGGCCGCTGCGGCGGGCCCGGTCCAGGACGAGGTCGGCCGGGTGGCGCCCGGCGTCGAGCAGGTCGGCCCACGCCTCGACGCACCCGCGCAGGGCGCCGGGCACGGCGGGCAGGGCGGCGTCCAGGAGGCCGCGTGCGGCGCGGGCGGTGTCGCGACCGCACGCGTCCACGACGGCGGCGGCCGCGTCGGCGGCGCCCTCGTCGTCGACGACGGCGGCCACCACGGCGGCCAGGCCGGGCCACCAGGCGGCGGGCAGGGTGTCCAGGACGCGCAGCTCGAGGAAACCGCGCAGCCGCACCGGCGGCCACAGGGTGCTCAGGTGCAGGTCGACGTCGGCGGCGGTGGGTGCCCGTCCACCCAGCGGCCGGCGCCCGCTCGCCCAGTCGGCCAGGCTGACCGGCTCCCGCACCGCGCGGCAGGCGCCCGCGTCGTCGCGCACGAGCATCACGGGGGCGGCGAGCGCGAACGCGGCCCACGCCCCCGCGGGGTCGGCGCCGGCGGGACCGCCGGTGCCGCCGGGGCCGGCGGCGGGGCGGGTGCAGCGGCCGGGCTCGAGGCGGCGCCACACGCCCTGGCGGGTGGAGCGGGTGCCGTCGGCGCGGCCGGCGAGCAGCGGGCTGCAGGCGCCCAGGGCCGCGAGGGCCGGCACCAGCCGGTGCAGGTGCGCCAGCCGGTGCGGCCAGCGGTGGGCGGGACCGGCGTCGAGGTTGACCTGCAGCGAGGCGGTGGAGCACATCATGGCGGCGCCGTCCGCGGCGTGGCCGACGGCGGCGAAGTGCCCGGCCATCGCCGCGTACCGGGACGCGGGGTTGACGCGCTCGGGAGCGCGCACGAGGTCGGTGCCGGTGCTCAGCAGGGCGATGCCGTCGGCGGCGAGGACCGCGTCCACCTGCGCGGCGTCGCGGCGCAGCGCCTCCACGGCGGCCGCCGCCCCCGGCAGCGGCGGGCCCGACAGCTCGACCTGACCGCCCGGTTCCAGGGTGACGCGGCTGCCGGCGACCGGGACCACCCCGCGCAGCGCGCCGGTGAGACGGTCCCAGGCGACGCGGCGGCCGGGCTCGCGCACGTCCACGGCGTGCCGCTCGAGCTCCAGGCCGACGGAGCCCACCGGCCCCTCGCGCAGGGCGCCGGCGGTGACGTGCGCGAGGACGCGGTCGACGTCGAGGGGGGTGTCGTGCTCCACCGCCCCGTCACCGGGCGACCGCTCGAGGGAGGACGTCGCTGACACGGGGGCCCCTTCCAGGTCCGGACCGGCTCCTGGGGGAGCCGCGGGTCGGCGTGGGACCACCGGTGGTGGCCTCGTCGCGAGCCTGGCACGCGCTCCCGGCACCGGCAAGGCCCTCCGAGCGCGCCCGGCCGGGCCTCCGGCTGGTCGCTCCGGCCGCCCGCCGCGGGCCGGTGGACCCGCGGGGGCGGCGCGGTGCGCGACGATGGACGGCGTGCGGGAGGTGCGGGCGGCGGGGGACGGGCCGCGGCTGCTGGTCGTCGACAACTACGACTCGTTCACCTGGAACCTCGTCGAGCTGCTGCACGAGGTCACCGGCGTGCGCCCCCGCGTCGTCGCCAACGACGACCCCGGCTTCTCCCTCGCCGACCTCGACGACCACGACGGGGTCGTCCTGTCCCCGGGCCCGGGGTCCCCGCACGTGCCCACCGACCTGGGCCACTGCTCGGCCGTCCTGGCCGCCGCGCGCGTGCCGGTGCTCGGCGTGTGCCTGGGCCACCAGGCGATCGCCGCCGCGGCCGGCGGCACCGTCGGCCCCGCGCACGAACCCGTCCACGGCCGCGTCTGGCCCGTCCACCACCGCGGGGACGGCCTGTTCGCCGGGCTGCCCGGGCCGCTGGAGGCCGTGCGCTACCACTCCCTCGTCGTCACCGACCCCGGCCCGGACCTCGTCGTCGACGCCTGGACCGCCGACGGGGAGGTCATGGCGCTGCACCACCGCGAGCGGCCCTGGTACGGCGTGCAGTTCCACCCCGAGTCGGTCAGCTCCCGCGCCGGGCGGGAGCTGCTGCGCGCGTTCACCGCGCGGTGCGGCACGGACGCCGGCCGGGTGGCGGTCCCCGCCCTCCAGGTGCCGGACCCGTTGCCGCGCAACGGTCCGCGGGAGGTCGTCACTGGTCCCGTCGCCCGCCGCACCGTGCGGCCCGCGCCCGGCTGGACGCCCGCGCTGGCCCACGAGGTGCTGTTCTCCGGCGCCCCCGTGGCCGCCTGCCTGGCCGGTGACGAGGAAGGTTTCGGCCGCTGCGGGCGCTCGGTCTCGGTGGCCGTCGCCGGGGACGCCGGCTGGTGGGCGCGCGCGGACGACGCCCTCCCGCGGGTCGACGTCGAGCGGGCCGGCGCCGTGGTGGGCGAGCACCTGAGCGCCGTGGAGTGGCTGGAGCGCGCCTGCGCCCGGCTGCCCGAGGTGCCCGGCCACCCGGGACTCGTCGGGTTCCTCGGCTACGAGGCCGCCTGCGCCGACCTCGACCCGCCCGCCGGGTTCGCCGCCACCCCCGACGCGGTCTGGGTGTTCGGCGACCGCGTCGTGGAGTTCGACCACCGCAGCGGCGAGGTGCACCTGCTGGCCCTGGGGGAGGGCGCCGGGGGTTTCACCGTCGAGGCCGCCGCGCTGCTGAGCGCGCCCCCACCGCCCGTCCCGCCCGGCCACGGCGTGCGGGTGGGCGGGGACGGGCCGCGCGCGCGGCACGGGCGCGCGGAGTACCTGGACCTCGTCGGCGCCTGCCACGAGCTCATCCGGCGCGGGGAGTCCTACGAGCTGTGCCTGACGACGGCGCTGTCCGCCGAGGTGGGGGAGTTCGCGGCCGAGCGCGTCCTGCGCGCCCTCGTCGCCGAGCGGCCCGTGCCGTCCGCGGGCGTCGTGCGCTGCCCCGGCACGAGCGTGGTCAGCCTGTCGCCGGAGGGTTTCCTGGACGTCGTGCCCGACCCCGCCACGGGCACCCGCACCGCCCGCAGCCGCCCCATGAAGGGAACCCGCCCGCGCGGGGCCGACCCGGTCGAGGACGCGCGGCTGCGCGCCGAGCTGGCCGCCTCGGAGAAGGACCGCGCCGAGAACCTCATGGTCGTCGACCTCGTGCGCCACGACCTCGCGCACGTCGCCGTGCCCGGCAGCGTGCGCGTGGAGGAGCTGTTCGGCGTCCACGCCTTCCCCGCCTCGCACCAGATGACCAGCACCGTCGCCGCGGAGCTGCCCGAGGAGGTGCCCACCGTCCGCTGCGTGCGCGCGCTGCTGCCCGGCGGGTCGATGACCGGCGCGCCCAAGCTGCGCACCGTGCAGCTGCTGCGCCGCCTCGAGGGCGCCCCCCGCGGAATCTACTCCGGGGTGCTCGGCGTCCTCGGCGCCGACGGCTCCGCCGTGCTGGGCATGGTGATCCGCTCCTTCGTCCACCACGGCGGCCGGCTGACCTACGGGGTCGGGGGAGCGGTCACCCAGCTGTCCGACGCCGCCGACGAGCACGCCGAGGTGCTCGTCAAGGCGCGCCCCTTCCTCGACGTGGTGGGCCCGCTGGAGGGCTGAGGTGGAACGCGGGGGTCAGGCGCGGGGCGTGCCGACGTGCACGACGACCTGACCGTCGACGACCGACACCGCGTGCGTGCGCACCGGGCGGACGGCGGGCGGGCCGGAGGGCCGCCCTGTGCGCAGGTCGAACGCCGAGGCGTGCAGGGGGCACTCCACCGCGCAGTCCTCCACGTAACCCTCCGCCAGCGACGCCTCGGCGTGCGAGCAGGTGTCGTCGAGGGCGTAGAACTCGCCCTCGTCGTTGAACACCGACACGGGCACGTCCAGGTCCAGGCGCAGCGCCTCACCGGGCGGCAGGTCGCCCACGGCGCAGGCGACGACGTCGTTCGGTCCGGTCTGGGCTGGCACGGCTCCCCCGTCGGGGTCGGTGGTGGGTGGTCGCTGGACAGTAGGTCACGGCGGCAGCCGGCGCGCCAGCCGGACCGCGCCCCGGGCCACCAGGTCGGGGAACACCGTCGGCAGCGCGCGCACCAGCGCGTCGGCCGCGCGGGCGTCGCGCCCCACCAGCACCCGGGCGCGCCGTCGCTCCACGCCGTCCAGCACGGTGCGCGCCGCCACCTCCGGCGGCAGCCGCAGCAGCCGCTCGAACTGCTCGGTCCCGGTGCGCGCCTGCTCGGCGCTGACCCCGCTGCCCCGGCGCGCCCCGCGGGCGATGCCGGTCGCCACCCCGCCGGGGTGCACCGTCGTCACGCCCACCCCGGCCGGGCGCAGCTCCCCGCGCAGCGCCTCCGCGAAACCCCGCACCCCGAACTTGCCCGCCGCGTACGACGTGTGCCCCGGCGGCGCCACCAGGCCGAACAGGCTGGACAGGAACACCACGTGCGAACCCGGGTTCGCCCGGAGCACCGGCAGCAGCGCCGACGTCAGCCGCACCGGCGCCACGAGGTTCACCTCCAGCGACCACAGGAACTCCTCCACGGTCACCTGCTCGAACCGCCCGGTCAGCACCGCGCCGGCGTTGTTCACCAGCAGCGTCGTGCCGGGGTGCTCGCGCGCCAGCCGCTGCGCGGTGCTCGTCGTGGCGTCCGGGTCCGTCAGGTCCACGACGTGCCCGGTGACCGCGACGCCCTCGCGGCGCGCCAGGTCCGCCACCTCCGCCAGGCCGTCGCCGTCGCGGTCCAGCAGCACGAGCGCGCTGCGGCGGCGCGCCAGCTGCAGGGCCAGCTCGCGCCCGATGCCGTGCGCGGCGCCCGTGACGACGGCCTCAGCGCCCGCGAACCGGAACGCTCGCACGCGCCGGCACCTCCTGCCGCGCAGCCGGACCCAGCACCAGCCCGGCGTCCACCGGCAGGCGGCGGAAGCGCCACCGCTCGTGCGGGTAGCTCTGCCGCAGCCGCCACGGGTCGCGGACGCCCTGGCGGGGCAGCCGCTCCGCGGCGCGCCGCACGTAGCCCGACCCCAGGTCGAACAGCGGCCGCGTCGGCCCGTCGGGCACCGGCCCCGGCACGACCGTGGCCGCGCCCGAGGCGTCCAGCAGGTCCAGCACCCGCACGACGTGCCGGGCCACCAGGCCCACCCGCAGCGTCCACGAGCTGTTCGTGTACCCGAGGACGAACGCGAAGTTCGGCACCCCCGAGACCATCGAGCCGCGGTGCACCAGCGCGCGAGCCGGGTCGACGTCGCGGCCGTCCACGCGCAGCGCCGCGCCGCCGAACAGCTGCAGCTCCAGGCCCGTCGCGGTCACCACGACGTCGGCGGGCAGTTCGCGCCCCGAGGCCGTCCGCACCCCCGTGGGCGTGAAGGAGTCCAGGGCGTCGGTGACGACCGAGGCGGAACCGTCGGACAGGGCGCGGAACAGGTCGCCGTCGGCGCTGACGCACAGGCGCTGGTCCCACGGCGCGTACCGCGGCGTGAAGTGGGTGGCGACGTCGAAACCCGGGGGCAGGCGCCGGCGCACACCGCGCAGCAGGACCCGGCCGGTCAGGCGCGGCGCGCGCCGCGCGAGGCGGTACGTCAGCCAGTGCGCCGCGATCCGCTGCGCCCGCACGCGCCGGTGCGAGCGCCGCGCCGCCCGCGGGTCGCGCGAGGGCAGCGAGGTGATCCAGGTCGGGCTGCGCTGCAGCATCGTCACGTGCGCGGCCGTGCGCGCCAGCTGCGGTACGAGGGTGACGGCGGTCGCGCCGCTGCCGACGACCACGACCCGCCGGCCCGTCACGTCCAGGTCCTGCGGCCACTCCTGCGGGTGGACGAGCGTGCCGGTGAACCCCTCCTCGCCGGCGAACCGCGGCCGGTGCCCGGAGGAGTAGCGGTAGTAGCCGGTGCAGCCCAGCAGGAACCGGCAGGAGAACCTCCGGCGCGAACCGGCGACGTCGACCTCGACGTCCCAGCGCCCGCGCGCGCTGGAGAACTCCGCGGCGACGACGCGGTGGCCGAACCGGACCAGGCGGTCCACGCCGGTGTCCCGGGCCACGCGCTCGACGTACGCGCGGATCGAGGCGCCGTCGGCGAGGACTTGCTCGCCGGGCCACGGGGCGAACGCGTACCCGAACGTCGCCATGTCGGAGTCCGAGCGCACGCCCGGGTAGCGGAACAGGTCCCACGTGCCGCCTACCCGCTCGCGCGCCTCCAGCACGAGCACCGCGTCGCCCGGCCGCTCGCGCGTCAGCGTCACGGCCGCGCCGATCCCGGAGACGCCGGCGCCCACGACGAGGACGTCGACGTGCTCCGGCTGGTCCCCGTCGTCCACGCCCCCACCGTCCGGCGCCCGCCCACCCCTGTCAAACGCTCACCCCGTCCCGCCCGCCCCTCCTCCCCCCTCCGTGATCACGCGCGGCTGAACACTCACCCATCCATGATCACCGTGATCTCGCTGGGTTTCCCTGCAAGATCACGGCGGGGAGGGGGCGGTGCGGGAAGGGGGCGGTGCGGGAAGGGGGCGGGGAAGGGGACGGTGCGGGGGAGGGGGAGGGGCGGGGTCAGGGGCGGGCGACGCGGGCGCGCACCGCCCAGGCGGCCGCGGCGACGGCGGCGCAGCCGAGCACGACGGCCGGCGTCAGCGCCTCGCCCAGCAGCAGCGCCGACCACAGCACCGTGAGGACCGGCTGCACCAGCTGCGTCTGGCTGACGCTGGTCACCGGGCCGATCGCCAGGCCCCGGTACCAGGCGAAGAACCCCGCCAGGCTGCTCACCAGTCCCAGGTAGGCGAACGCGAGCCACGCCCCCGCACCCGCTGGAGCACCCCCGCCCGCGACCCACGCCACCGCCGCGACGGGCGCGGTGACCGGCAGGCCCAGCAGGAGCGCCCAGCAGATCGTCTGCCACGCGCCGAGCTCGCGGGCCGTGCGCGCGCCCTCGGCGTAGCCGGCGGCCGCCGCGACGACGGCCCCCACCAGCAGCAGGTCCGCGGCCGAGGGCGGCCCGGCCGGGCCCAGCAGCAGCGTCGTGGCCGCCACGGCCAGCGCCCCCGCGCCCGCGGCGACCCAGAACACCGGCGCCGGCCGCTCGCGCCCGCGCAGCACCGCCGCGACGGCGGTCGCCGCCGGCAGCACGGCGATGACCAGGGCCGCGTGCGCGGCGCTGACGCGCTGCAGCGCCAGGCTCGTCAGGACGGGGAAGCCGACGACGACACCGCCGGCCACGACGGCCAGGCCGGGCAGGTGCCGGCGGGCGGGCCGGGGGGCGCGCAGCAGCGCCAGCAGGACGGCCGCGGCCAGGGCGGCCAGCACGGCCCGCCCGGCGCCCACGACGAGGGGCGGCAGCCCGCCCACCGCCACGCGCGTCAGCGGCACGGTCAGGGAGAAGGCCAGGACCCCGGTGCCGCCCCACAGCCACCCGCTGCGGGTCGCGCGTAGCGGTGGGCTCGCCGTGCCGGTAGCGCTATCTGTTGTCGTTACGGACGACGGTAGCAGTTGAGGGGCCCGTCCAGGCGGCGGCGAACAGGGGCACCCGTCCGTCCTCGCTACCGTGGAGCTCGTGGAGAGCGGTGCCGTGCCCGCCGCCGCCCCGGACGCGCCGGGAGCGGCGAGCGCCCTCGACCCCGCCGACTGGCGGGCCCGCGAGGCCGCCCACACCGCGCGCGCCGACGCCCTCACCGCCGCCGTGCGCGAGCGCCGCGCCCGCGGCGAGGCCCACCCCGTCGAGGACTTCCTGCACACCTACTACGCGTGGGCGCCCGGTCGGCTGCGCCGCTGGCACCCCGGCGCGGGCGTCGAGCTGCTCGGCGCCGCCGAGCGCGCCGGGTGGGCGCACTACCGCGCCACGGCGCGCGGTGCCGCCGTCGACACCGCCGCCCTCGCCGCCCAGCGGGGCAGGACCGTCCGCTGGGCGCGCGCCGTCCTGGACGGGGCGCGGGGCCGGCCCGCGCAGCTCGGCTGCTTCGGCCTGCACGAGTGGGCGATGGTCCACCGCGCCTCCCCCGAGGAGGTCCGCCACGCCGGGCTGCCGCTGCGGCTGGGCCACGCCGGCACCGACGAGGTCGTCGAGACGCACCGCGTGCGGTGCAGCCACTACGACGCCTTCCGCTTCTTCACCCCCTCGGCCGTGCCCCGCAACGAGCTGCGCCCCACCCGCGAGAGCCAGCCGGAGCTGGAGCAGCCGGGCTGCCTGCACGCGTCGATGGACCTGTACAAGTGGGCGGTGAAGCTGTCCCCGGCCGTGCCGGGGGAGCTGCTGCTGGACTGCTACGCGCTGGCCCGCGACGTGCGGGTGCTCGACATGCGCGCCTCCCCGTACGACGTCAGCGGGCTCGGGCTGGAGCCGGTGCGCGTCGAGACGCCGCAGGGCAAGGCGGAGTACGCGCGCGCCCAGCGGGGGTTCGCCGAGCGGGCCGCGCCGCTGCGCGCGGCCCTCGTCGGGGCCTGCGACGTCCTCCTGGCCGCGTCCCCGCCGGGCGGGGACGGCGGGGACGGCGCCTGAGCGCTCAGACGCCCGCGGGAGCGGCCGCGTCGTCGGCCTCGGTCGCCGAGGCCCACTCCGCCTTCTCCGTGCGCCAGCCGTCCTCGGTGCGACCGCGGCGCCAGTAGCCCGAGGCGGACAGCAGCTCGCGCGGCACGCCCAGCTCGGTGCGCGCCCAGCGGCGCACCGCGCGCACGCTGTCGGCCTCCCCGTGCAGGAAGGCGTGCGGCGCCCCGGCGGGCGGGCCCGCGTCGGCGACGGCCTCGCGCACCGCGGTCAGCAGCAGCTCCGGGTCCGCCTCCGGGCGCCGGTAGACCCACGTCAGGTGCAGGTCGCCCGGGCACGACAGGTCCAGCTGCTCGCCGGGGTCGGCGACCTCCACGACCGCGACCGCCGTCGCACCCGCGGGCACGCGCTCCAGGGAGGCGGCGATGGCGGGCAGCGCGCTCTCGTCCCCGGCCAGCAGGTGCCACGGCGCGGCCGGGTCCGGCGTGTAGGCCCCGCCGGGGCCCAGCAGGACGACCGTGTCGCCGGGGCGGGCGGCCGCGGCCCACGGCCCGGCCACGCCCTCGTCGCCGTGCACGACGACGTCCACGACGGCCTCGCCGCGGGAAGGGTCGACCGCGCGCAGCGTGTACGTGCGCTGCACCGGCCACTCGGCGCGGGGACGCTCGGCGCGCACGCGCGCGACGTCGAACGGCTCGTCGTAGACCACGCCGGGGCGCGGGAAGCAGAGCTTGACGTAGGAGTCGGCGTGCTCGGCGCGCAGGTCGGCCAGGTCGTCGCCGCCCAGGACCAGGCGCACCAGGTGCGGGGTCAGCCGCTCGGTGCGCTGCACGACGGCCAGGCGCTGGCGGCGGACCGCGGCGGGCGTGGCGGAGGCGTTGCGCCGGAACGGGTTCCTCACGCGCCCTCCGCCCGGCCGGCGCGCCAGTAGCCCATGAAGGCCACCGACTGCTTCGGGACCGCCAGGTCGCGCACGAGGTGCCGGCGCAGCTCCTTGACGACGCCGCACTCCCCGGCCAGCCACGCGTACAGGCACTCCGGGCCCGCGGCCGCCGGCTGCTCCGGCACCTCCCAGAGGATCTGCGCGTCCACGTCGACGTCGGTGAAGTCCGCCGCCGGGGCGCTCACCTCGTCCAGCAGCGGGCCGGCGACCTCGCGCACGGCCTCCAGCAGCAGCTGCCCGTGCGGGCGCGCGGCGGCGCCGGTGCCGCGAGGCAGCCAGCGCACGTCGGCGCCGGCGGGCACGTCGAGGGCGTCGCCGGCGTGCGGGACCTCCAGCAGGGCCGTGACCCGCAGCGCGGGGTCGAGCTGCTCGAGGATCGAGCAGACGGCGGGCACGGCGGTCTCGTCGCCGGCCAGCAGCACGGTGCGGGCCTCGGCCGGCGGGGCGAACTCCACGCCCCACATGCGGCCCGTGCCCGGCACGCTCGGCCCGATCAGCCACACCTCGTCGCCGGGGCGCGCGCCCGCGGCCCACGAGGAGGCCGGGCCCGCGTGCCCCTCGTCCACGCCGTGCAGGACGAAGTCGACGTCCAGCTCGCGCAGCTGCGGGCGGAACGCGCGGACGGTGTAGGTGCGCATGGTGGGGCGCACGTCGTCGGGCAGGGCCCGCCACCAGCCGTACCAGTCGGCCTCCGGCACGGCCGGCGGCACCGAGGAGCCCTGCGGCAGCAGCAGCTTCAGGCGCTGGTCGAAGCCGCCGGGGCCGTAGCCGTCCAGCTCCTCGCTGGTGAAGGTGACGCGCACGAAGCTCGGGCAGAGCCGGGCGGTGCGGGCCACCCGGGCCGGGAACACCCGGTAGGCGGGGTCGGCGACCGCCGCCCTCGTGGCCGTGGCCGTGCTCGCCGCCATCTGCGTCCCCTCCCGCGGTGCGTCCCGGCGGTAGCCGGTGAGGACAGGCTAACCGCACCCGCGGGCCGCGGGGAACGTGAGCCGGGACACGGACCCGGCCCACGCCCCGCGACGGGCGCGGATCAGACGTACGGCCGGGTCAGCAGCTCCAGCGCGTGACCGGAGCTCGGCTCCTTGAAGTACACGCCCCGGCCGCCGTGCTCGGTGTTCCACTCGCCCTCGCGCTGCATGCGCGGGTCGGCCCAGTGGACGATCCCCCGCTCGAGCAGGCGCCCGTACGCGCGGTCGAACAGCTCGTCGTCCACGAGGAAGGCGTAGTGCTGCACCTGCACCTCCACGGGCGGTTCGGCGAACTGCAGCAGCACGCCGTCGTCGGTCAGGAGGTTGGTGAAGGCGCCCCACGAGGGGGCGTCGCGCAGCTCCAGCAGCTCGCGCAGGAACGCGGCCGAGGCGTGGCGGTCGGTGGTGCCGATGATCGTGTGGTTGAAGGACGCGGACACGGTGGTCTCCTCGCGCGGTGGCTCCGGGGGGGCGGACCGGTCGCCGGGCCGTGCCCGTGCCGCGAGGGACCGCGGCTGTGCGGTGCCTCGCGCCGACCGGTGGTCGGGTACCTCCTCGCGACTCGCCCGTCCGGGGCTCGCGACGACGCTCCCGCCGGGCGCGGGTGGTGTCAACCCCCTCAGTGCGGCAGCAGGCGGTGCGCCTCGGACGGCGGGACGCCCTGCGCCACCAGCAGGTCCACGACCGCCGAGCGCAGCTGCGCGACCACGGTCGTCGCCGACAGGGACTCCGCGCCCAGCGTGCGCGGGCCCAGCTGCACCGCCAGCTCCTGCAGGCCCGCCCGCGACGGCGGCACGGTCTCGCCCTCGTAGGCCGGCTCGCCCAGCGAGCGCACCGACGCGGCCAGCTGCTCCATCGCCCCGGCCAGGGACACGGGCAGCTGCTCGTCGTAGGTCAGCGCGGTCGTGATGCGCCGCAGCGCCACCCGCAGGTTGCGGGTGGCGCGGTCCACGCCGGTCTGCAGGGCCCGCTGCCGCTCGATCTCCACGCGGCTGCGCCGGCGCAGCGGGGACAGCCGGTGCACCTCCTGCCCGGCGGTCACCGACTGCGCCCACCCGTCGAGCTCCTTCTGGGTGTCCCGCGCCGCCTGCAGGACGCGCTCGGCCTCGGCCGCGTCGTGCGCGCGCACGGCGTGCGCGGCGTCGTCGAGCAGGTCCGCGAGCTGGCCCGCGTAGGCGCGGGCGCGCCCGCGCACCTCCCGGCGCGGGTCCTGCGGCAACAGCGCCGCGATCGCCAGCGCGACGGCCACCCCGGTCATGGCGTCCAGCCAGCGACCCGTCCCGCCGCCCTGCTGCGGCGGGAACGCCGCGATGAACACCGCCTGCAGCGCCGCCTGGTTGACCAGCAGGATCCCCGAGTCCAGGAACCGCGCCACGAACATGGCGGTCACGACGATGGCGCTGATCTGCCACGGCCCGCGCCCGATGACGTGCACGATCGCCTCCCCGAGCAGGACGCCGATCGAGACGCCGACGCCCAGCTCGCCGACCCGGCGCAGGCGCTGGTTGTTCTGCACGCCCAGGCACACCACGACGGCCACGCACGCGAACACCGGGTACGCCTGGTCCCACAGGGCCTGCGCGAGCACCCACGCGACGCCCGCGCCCAGCCCGCACTGCAGCACCGACCACCACGAGCCCTGCCAGCGCCGCCAGCCGACCCGCGCGCGCCGGCGCAGCGCCACGGCGCGGGGCAGCCGGCGGGGCAGCCGGCCGGACGTCGGAGCGGGCACCCGGTGATCGTCCCGCAGGTGCCCGCGGGCCGCGCCCGGGGAGCCGGGCGGCACCGGGCGAGGCCCTAGGCTCCTCGCCCGTGGACGTCCTCGTCATCGGCTCCGGTGCCCGTGAGCACGCCCTCGTGCGTGCCCTGTCCCTCGACCCCGGCGTGGACCGCGTGGTCGCGGCGCCCGGCAACGCCGGCACCGCGCTGGAGGCGCCCGCCGAGCCCGTGGACGCCACCGACCCGGCGGCCGTCGCGGAGCTGGCGCAGCGCCTGGGCGCCGGCCTCGTCGTCGTCGGGCCCGAGGCGCCGCTGGTCGCCGGGGTCGCCGACGCGGTGCGGGCCGCGGGGATCCCCTGCTTCGGGCCGTCGGCCGCGGCCGCCCGCCTGGAGGGGTCCAAGGCGTTCGCCAAGGAGGTCATGGCGGCGGCGAACGTGCCCACCGCGATGGCCCACGTGTGCACCACGGAGGAGGAGGTCGCCGCCGCCCTCGACGCCTTCGGTGCCCCGCACGTCGTCAAGGACGACGGCCTGGCCGCCGGCAAGGGCGTCGTCGTCACGGGCGACCGCGAGGAGGCCCTCGCGCACGCCCGCCGCTGCCTGGAGCACGGCACCGTCGTCGTCGAGGAGTTCCTCGACGGCCCCGAGGTGTCGGTCTTCTGCGTCACCGACGGCGAGACGGTCGTGGCGCTGGAGCCCGCGCAGGACTCCAAGCGCGCCCTGGACGGCGACGAGGGCCCCAACACGGGCGGCATGGGCGCCTACTCGCCGCTGCCGTGGGCGCCGGCGGACCTCGTGGAGACCGTCCTGGAGCGCGTCGCGCGGCCCGTCGTCGCCGAGATGGCGCACCGCGGCACCCCGTTCGCGGGCGTCCTGTACTGCGGCCTGGCGCTGACGTCGCGGGGCGTGCGGGTCGTGGAGTTCAACGCCCGCTTCGGCGACCCGGAGACCCAGGTGGTCCTGGCCCGGCTGGCCACGCCGCTGGGCGCGCTCCTGCACGCCGCCGCCACCGGGTCCCTGGACGAGCTGCCGGACCTGCGCTGGCGGGAGGACGCCGCCGTCACGGTCGTGGTCGCCGCTCCCGGCTACCCGGAGTCCCCCCGCATGGGCGGGACGATCGGCGGGCTGGAGGAGGCCGCGGCCGTCGAGGACGCCGTCGTCCTGCACGCCGGCACCGCGCCGGCCGCGGACGGCACGGGCGTCGTCAGCTCCGGCGGGCGCGTGCTGTCCGTCGTCGGCACCGGTCCGGACCTGGCCGCGGCGCGCGCTGCCGCCTACGCGGCCGTGGACCGGGTGCGGCTGGAGGGCTCGCACCACCGCACCGACATCGCGCTGCGCGCCGCCGAGCGGGCCGCGGCGGTCGCCCCGTGAACACCGCGCCCGGCCTGCCCGCCGCCCCTGAGGTGCCGGGCTGGCGGCACGTCTACTCCGGCAAGGTCCGCGACCTCTACGCGCCGGCGGGCCGCGACGACGGGACCGTCCTCGTCGTGGCCAGCGACCGCATCTCCGCCTACGACCACGTCCTGAGCACGCCCGTGCCGGACAAGGGGCGGGTGCTGACGGCGATGTCGCTGTGGTGGTTCGAGCGGCTGGCCGACCTCGTGCCGCACCACGTCGTGTCCACCGAGGTCCCCGCCGTCGTCGCCGGGCGGGCGATGGTGTGCCGGCGGCTGGAGATGTTCCCCGTCGAGTGCGTCGTGCGCGGCTACCTCACCGGCTCCGGGCTGGCCGACTACCGCGCCACCGGCAGCGTGTGCGGGGTGGCGCTGCCCGACGGCCTCGTCGACGGCTCGCGCCTGCCGGAGCCGGTGTTCACCCCCGCGACGAAGGCCGAGCTGGGCGAGCACGACGAGAACGTCGACTTCGCCCACGTCGTGGCGACCGTCGGCGCTGAGGCCGCCGAGCGGCTGCGCGAGCTGACCCTGGCCGTGTACGCGCGGGCCGAGGCCACCGCCCGCGAGCGCGGGATCGTGCTGGCCGACACCAAGCTGGAGTTCGGCCTCGACGGCGGGCGCACGGTGCTGGGCGACGAGGTCCTCACCCCCGACTCCTCCCGGTTCTGGCCGGCGGAGGAGTGGGAGCCGGGGCGCGCGCAGCCCAGCTTCGACAAGCAGTTCGTGCGCGACTGGCTGACGTCGCCGGCCTCCGGGTGGGACCGCGCCGGCGACCAGGCGCCCCCGCCGCTGCCGGAGGACGTCGTCGAGCGCACGCGCGCCCGGTACGTGGAGGCCTACGAGCGCCTGACGGGGCGCACGTTCGCCTGACGGCGGCCGTGGGCAGTGGTCCCGCGGGCCCGCACGGGGTCGGCCTCGACGAGGCGGACCTGCCCGCGGCGCGTCAGCGCAGCCCGTCGGCCGTGGTGCCCTCCCACCCCTCGCGGCCCCCGGAGTTCTCCCACTCCTCCCAGGCGGCGGCGTAGTCGTGTTCCAGCCGTTGACGGGTCACGGCGTGGATCGCCTCCCGCACCCCCGCGGACCGCGACGGCAGACCCGCCTCGCGGACGTGCTCGTCGAGGGCAGCGATGTCGGCCTCAGAGAGGCTGATGCTGAGCTTCACGGTGCGATGCTCCCCGCGTAACGATGCTGGTGCTACCGATCGGCCAGGATGCCGGCCGGGGATCGCCGTCGTCTCGAGGACGGTGGCTCGTGAGCCGTGGTGGCCGAGGACCGACCGCACGCTCGTGCCGAGGAGCGGTCGGCGGTTAGGCATGTCGTGACGGCCGCCGTGAGCAGACCCGTAGAGGCAGACTGCTGCCGTGGCAGTGAGCGTGTGGGTCGAGAATTACCTAGGAGAGCGCATCGAGTACTGGGGTGGTTGGGAGATCAACGACCTCCTCAGAGCCGCCCACAGACAGCCCGACACCTTTGTGCTGCTCTGCGGAGTCGACCCCTACGACATCACCGTCTTCAACAGCTTCCAGTGCCGCCGGCTGGACTGGGAACTGCAGGAGATAGGCCGGCACACAGAGGACGAGACCCTTCGCGCCACAGCGGCCCGCATCCGGCAACTGTGCGACCTCCTCCGACGGGACCTCCCATCCGGCCCCATGGGACACCATGTGCGCTTCATCGGCGACTGACCACCCGGCGGTGGCTGCCCCCTCCGCCCATGAGGACGAGGGCCCACCTGGCAGCACTTCCCGGTGCTTTCGACCTAGCCGTTCTAACGACCGCCACGCCCTCTGATCCCGCGGTGCGAGGGGTTGCGGTAGCCCTCAACGCCAGGACGGCTTGTGAGTTCGCACGACCGCAGCAGCACCCCACCCCTACCCACCAGCCGGCGACTGCCGTCGCTGGCCTGCCCAGCGCCGCAGGAGCGCCACCACGACGGCCACCAGCGCGCATCCGCCTGCGGCCACCACCGTGAGGAAGAACCACGCCACAGCACCAAGGGCGTCCGAGGACACCAGAGGCCCCAGCGCCAACGCGGACGCCGGGACCAGCGCCAACGCAACCCCCGACCAGGGCCGCACCATCACCTCGCCCACGACCGTGGCCACCGCCAAGGTGAGCAACGCTCCCACGGTGAGCCACCCCTCGTTCCCCGGGGACACCGCATCAGCCGTCCACCAGCTCAACCACCCCAGCCACGCCCCGGCACCGGTCGCGGCGACCCCGGCCGCCCACCACCGGCGCTCAGCCGGGACCCAGCGCAGCGCGTGAGTCGCCGCCGTCACCGCCACGGCGAAGACGATGGGCACCGGCAGCACCGAGGTCAGCCCGGCGAGGAGCCCGAACCACCCGCCGCCTTCAATCGCCAGCAGGAGCAGCAGACCCGCTCCCGCACCCATGGCCGTGGTCACCACGCCCGCCCCGAACCGCACCCAGCGGTTCGTCAGCACGACGACCAGCGCCAGCAGAGCACCCAAGAGGGTCAGCGACCACCCGGTGACCTCGATCGACCAGTCCCTGGGCAGGAACCACGCGGCCACCGTGGTACCCGTCGTGATCGCTACGGCCACCACGACCCAGGCGATCTGAGGGGGCCTGAAGGGCCCCAGGCGCCCGGTCGGGGCTGCGGTGATCGGCCCACGAGGTGGTTGCACTCGATCCACTGTGCCTGGCCCGTCCCCTCACCAGGGGAGAGCGCACGAACCCGCCCCACTGGCGGACCAGATGAGCGCACAACGGGCGATGAAGGTGTGACGTTCGGCGACAGCTGTCCACTCACGTGCCCCCATCCCTTCAGGCCCCGACACGGATGACCCGTGGACGACCTCACGGTCATCCCATCGTCCGCGCTGTTCTCGAACCGGGTGCGCCACCACCTCGAGCCCGACGCCCCCACGCTTCGAACTCCTCCTGCACCTGGTCGAAGTACGCCGTCTCGGCCCGGGTGCAGTCGTCGAAGTCGGCGTCGCCGGCGTGCTCGGCGGCGGTCGCGGCCTTGAAGGCGGCGTAGCGGTTCCGCGCGTGCGGGTGGGCGCGCAGCCAGTCGCGGAACCACACGGTGTGGCTGGCCCACGGCGACGCGCTCAGGCGCACGTGCAGGATCGACGCCTGCGGCCCGTCGACGTCCCGCACGAACAGGCGTTTGCGCCACACGTCGTCGGGGACGACCTCCGATCCGCGGGGGACGTCGCGGTGCACTCCGGGGGAGTCCGGGCGTACCGCGACCGTCCCTGCGCCTCTCGACCTCAGCGGTCGTAGAACCCCGCCCGCACGTCCTCCAGCAGCGTCGGGCCGCTCGGTGCCCAGCCCAGCAGCTCGCGCGTCAGCGCGCTGGAGGCGGGCACGTCGGCGGACAGGAACGCGCCGACGAACGGCAGGTCCTGCGCCAGCTGTTCCGGCGTGACGGAGCGGACCGGCAGGTCCAGGCGCTGCGCGAGAGCCTCGGCCACGTCGCGCACCGGAACCCCCTCCTCGGCCGCGGCGTGCGCGACCGTCCCGGCCGGCGCGCTCTCCAGCGCCAGGCGCACGAGCGCCGCGGCGTCGTCGCGGTGCACGGCCGGCCAGCGGTTCGCGCCCTCGCCGGCGACGGGCACGGCGCCGGTGCGGCGGGCGTGCTCGGCGAGGAGCGCGACGAACCCGTGGTCGCCCTCGCCGTGCACGGTGGGGGCGAACCGGGCGCTGCTCACGCGCACGCCCCGCCCGGCCCGCTCCAGCGCCAGGTTCTCCGCGCCGCCGCGCGGGGCGTCCGGCCCGTGGGCGTCGCTGCGGTCGTGCTCGGTGGACGCCCTGCCCAGCCCCGGCAGGGCGAGGCCCGCAGCGAGGACGAACGGTCGGCCGGAGCCCTCGAGGACGTCCAGGAAGGCCTCGACGGCGGCGCGCTCGGCGCGGTTCGAGGCGGCGGGGTCCGTCCAGTCGTGCTTGTTGGCCAGGTGGACGACGCCGTCGGCCGCCTCGGCGCCGCGGCGCAGGGACGGCAGGTCGTCGAGGTCGCCCCGGTGGGGCCGGGCGCCGAGGGCCTCGACGGCGGCGGCGGAGGCGTCGCCGCGGGCCAGGCCGGTCACCTCGTGACCGGCGGTGAGGAGCTCGCGGACCACGGCCGAGCCGATGAACCCGGACGCTCCGGTGACGAAGACGCGCACGGTGCTACCCCCTCTGATGTCAGTGGCTGTCATCAGTGACGCTAACACCGATGTCAGTCACTGTCATCGGTTAGGCTCCGCGGGTGGGACGCTGGCAGCCGGGTGCGCAGGAGCGCCTGCGCCGGGCCGCGCTCGACCTGTTCGGCGAGCAGGGGTTCGACGCGACGAGCGTCGCCCAGATCACCGAGCGCGCCGGGGTCACCGAGCGGACCTTCTTCCGGCACTTCGCCGACAAGCGCGAGGTCCTCTTCGCCGGCGAGGGGGAGTTCGAGCAACCCTTCCTCGACGCCGTCGCCGACGCCCCCGCCGGCACCGGCCACCTGGACCTCGTCGCCGCCGCCCTCGACGCGGCCTGCGCGGCCTTCGAGGCGTGGCGCACCCGCGACGAGGCCCGCGCCCGCCAGCGGATCCTCGACGCGCACGCCGGCCTGCGCGAGCGCGAGCTGCTCAAGCTCGACCACCTTGCCTGCTCCCTCGCCGGCGCCCTGCGCGAGCGCGGCGCCACCGCGCTGCGCGCGCGCCTGGCCGGCGACCTCGCGGTATCCGTGTTCGTCGCCGCCTTCACCCGATGGACGGCCGAGGACGCCGCCGGGGACGGACCCGGCCTGCGGGAGCTGGCGCGCGAGGCGCTCGCGCAGGTCCGCGACCTCGTCGTCGCACCCCCGTCGGCCTGACGGGCGCACCGCCCGCGCCCGTGCCAGGGTCGGGCGGGCCCGACGACCGCCGGGCACCCGCCACCGACCGGAGGACCCCCGTGAGCAGCGAGACGCCCGACGTCGACCCGCGCGACAACGCCGAGGTGCGCGCGCAGCAGGAGTCCGGCAGCCGCGAGGTCAGCCGCGCCAGCGACGGCGGCGCCGTGCCCTCGCCGGCCCGCCCCGCCGACGCGGTGCCCGGCGTGCCCGACGAGAGCGACGAACCGGGCGGCACCGCCGGCGGCGACGTCCTGGAGGGCGTGCTCGCCGACCCCGAGGACACCGCGGAGGCCGTCGTGCCCGACGAGGGGCCGGAGCACCCGGGCGGCCGCTGACACCTCCCGCCGGGCTGGCACGCTGCGGCGGTGCCCGCCCGCCGTGAACCACCGCCCGCCGTCCCCGCCCCGGGCGGGTGGGGCGCGCACGTGCCCGCCGTCCTGGCCGGGCTCGCCCTGCTGCTGGCCCTGCAGCTGGCGGGCACGGCGCTGGTCGTCCTGCTGGGTCTGCCGGTGCCCGGGGCGGTCGTCGGCCTCGTGGCGCTCGTCGTCCTCGCCGCCCGGTCGCCGGCGCTGCGCCGGCGCGCCGAGCCGGGCGCGACGCCGCTCCTGCAGCACCTGCAGCTGCTGTTCGTCCCGCCGGGCGTGGGCGCCGTGACGCAGCTGGACCGCCTCGCCGCCGACGCCCTGCCGCTGACCGTGGCGGTCGTCGGCTCCTTCGCGCTCGGCCTCGTCGTGGCCGGTGTCCTGCTGCAGGCGCTGCTGCGCCGCCGGGACCTGCGCGCGGCCCGCGGGGCGGCCTCGTGAGCGCGCTCGACGCCGTCGTCCACGCTCCCGGGTTCGGGCTGGCGCTGACGCTCGTCGCCTACCTGGGCGCCGGGGAGCTGCACCGGCGGCTGGGGCGGCCCGCCCTGCTCGCCCCCGTCCTGCTGGCCATGGTCGCCGTCGCCGTCTGCCTGCGGCTGCTGGGCATCAGCTACGAGGAGTACCTGGCGTCGGTGTCCGTGCTGACGCTGCTGCTGGGCCCGGCGACCGTCGCGCTGGCGCTGCCGCTGCTGCGCTCGGGCCGGGCGCTGGCCTCCTCGGCGCTGGAGGTGGGCGTCGTCCTCGTCGTCACCGGTCTCGTCAGCGTCGGCGTCACCGTCGGCGCCCTCGTGGCGTTCGGCGTGGACGACGAGCTGCTGCGCACCGCGCTGCCGCGCTCGGTGACCACGCCCGTCGCGCTGACCATCACGGAGACCATCGGGGCCAGCGCCACCCTGGCCCTCGTGCTCACCCTCGTCTCCGGCGTGCTGGGGGCGGTGGCCGCACCGTCGCTGCTGAGCCTGGTGCGGGTGCGCGACCCGCGGGCGCGCGGCTTCGCGACGGGCGTCACCTCGCACGGCATCGGCACCGCGCGGGCGCTGGCCGAGTCGGAGGTCGCGGGCGGCTGGTCCAGCGCGGCGATGGTGCTCAACGCGCTGGCGATGACGGTGGCGCTGCCGCTGGTGGCGCGCTCCTTCGGCGGCTGAGGGGCGGCCGCTCAGCCGAGGGCGGTGAGCAGGTCCTCGCAGGCGCGCTCGCACGCCCGGCACGCGGCCGCGCACACCCGGCAGTGCTCGTGCATCCCGGCGTGGGACTCGCACTCGGCGGCGCAGGCCCGGCACGCGGCCGCGCACGCGCGCAGCAGGGCCCGCAGCAGGTCCGTGTCGGGGGCGGTGCGCCGCGACAGGACGCGGCCGGTGGCCGCGCACACGTCGGCGCAGTCCAGGTCGGTGCGCACGCAGTGCCGCAGGTCGGCGACGGACTTCTCGGCCAGGCAGGCGTCGGCGCAGGCGGTGCAGGCCTGCGCGCACGTCCAGCACGCCTCGACGCAGGCGACGAGCGCGGCACGGTCCAGCCCGCCCGCGCCGGCGGGGTGGGCGTCCAGCATCTCCTCGACGGTGCTCACGGCTCCTCCTCGGACGTGGTGGTCGGGGCCCCAGGGTCGCCGTCCGGCACCTCTCCCGCGACCCGGCGACGTCAGCGCCGGCCGGCCGCGCGGGTGTGCTCGAAGATCAGGCTGGTCTCGGTGAGGCCGACGTCGGGGTCGCGCGACAGGTGCTCGGCGACGAAGTCGCGCAGGTCCGCGGTGCTGGCGACGGCCACGTGCAGCAGGTAGTCGTTCGCGCCGGCGACGAAGTAGACGTCGAGGACCTCCGGCTGGCGGCTGATGCGGGCCACGAACGGGCCCATGCTGCCACGCGCGTGCGCGGCGAGCTTGACCGCGATCATCGCCTGCAGGTCGTGGCCGAGGGCCCGCGGGTCCACGTCGGCGTGGAAGCCGCGGATGACGCCGGACTCGCGCAGCGCCCGCACCCGCAGCAGGCACGTCGAGGCGGCGATGCCCACGCGCTGGGCCAGGGCCGCGTTGGTGATCCGCGCGTCCTCGGCCAGCACGTGCAGGATCGCGCGGTCCACCGGGTCGACGGCCCGCCGCAGGTTCTTCGTCGCGGGCGTCTCCGGCACCGGGCCGGTCGAAGGATCCTCGTCCACCGGGCGACCGTACCGAACCTCCTGCGGACTGCTTGCCCTCCACCGCGAGCATCTTCACCCTGGAGGGAGGAGTCGTACCCGCTCACCCCCGGAGGTCGTCGTGCGCGTCGGAGTCCCGCGCGAGGTCAAGAACCGCGAGCACCGCGTCGCCCTGACGCCCGCGGGCGTCCACGAGCTCGTCGGCCGCGGCCACGACGTGCTCGTCGAGGCCGGCGCCGGCCTGGGCAGCTCCCTGCCCGACGCCGACTACGAGGCCGCCGGCGCCAAGGTCGTCGCCGCCGCGGACGACGTGTGGGCCGAGGCCGAGCTCGTCCTGAAGGTCAAGGAGCCCGTCGCCGAGGAGTTCCACCGCCTGCGCCGCGACCAGGTCCTGTTCACCTACCTGCACCTGGCGGCCTCCCGCGAGTGCACCGAGGCGCTGCTGGCCGCCGGCACCACCGCGATCGCCTACGAGACCGTCCAGCTGCCCGACCGCTCCCTGCCGCTGCTGGCGCCCATGTCCGAGGTCGCCGGGCGCCTGGCCCCGCAGGTCGGCGCCTACCACCTCATGCGCGGCGCCGACGCGGACGGCGGCGGCCGCGGCGTCCTCATGGGCGGGGTGCCGGGCGTGCGGGGCGCCGACGTCGTCGTCATCGGCGCCGGCGTCTCCGGGCAGAACGCGGCGCAGATCGCCCTCGGGATGGGCGCCGAGGTCACCGTGCTGGACCTGTCGATCCCCAAGCTGCGCGAGGTCGACGCCCGCTTCGGCGGCCGGGTGCGCACCATCACCTCCAACGCCTTCGAGCTGCAGCGCGCGGTCCTGTCCGCCGACCTCGTCGTCGGCGCCGTCCTCGTGCCCGGCGCCCGCGCCCCCAAGCTCGTCACCGACGAGCTGGTGTCGCGGATGCGGCCCGGCTCGGTGCTCGTGGACATCGCCATCGACCAGGGCGGCTGCTTCGAGGGCTCGCGGCCCACCACGCACGACGACCCCACGTTCCGCGTGCACGGGTCGGTGTTCTACTGCGTCGCCAACATGCCCGGCGCCGTCCCGCACACCTCCACCTACGCGCTGACCGGCGCGACGCTGCCCTACGTCGCGGCGCTCGCCGACCGCGGCTGGCGCGCCGCGCTGAGCGCCGACGCGGCCCTGGCGCACGGGCTGTCCACCCACGACGGGCGCCTGACCTCCCCGGAGGTCGGTGCGGCGCACGGGATCGAGGCGCTCAGCCCGGCGGACGTCCTGGCCTGAGCGGTTCCGCCCGGGGTTCGCGCACCTCCGGGTTCAGGGCTCGCGCATCTCGGCGACGAGCGCGTCGACGACGGCGTGCAGCGGCTCCGGGTGGCCGTCGGCGACGGCCGCGTCGTGGACCGCGCGCTGGCGCTGGTAGCTGGCCCCGCGGCGCGGGACGTCGGCCACCAGCGCCAGGTCGTCGCGGCAGCCGAGCCGGTCCGCGACCGGTTCCAGCCGGTCCAGCCACTCGGCCAGGTCCTCGGTGACCAGCCGCTCGTGCCCGGCGGCGTCGGTGATGACGATGGCGTCCAGGCCGTAGCGCGAGGAGCGCCACTTGTTCTCCTGCACGTGCCACGGCGGCATGGTCGGCAGCTCCTCGCCCGCCTCCAGCCGGTCGTCCAGGTGCACGACGAGGCAGTGGACCAGCGCGGTCACGGCGCGCAGCTCGCGCAGGGTCGGGGTGCCGTCGGCCACGCGGACCTCCAGCGTGCCCCAGCGCGGCGCGGGGCGGATGTCCCAGCGCACGTCGGACAGCCCGTCGATGACGCCCGTGACGAGCATGTCGTCGACGTAGCTCTCGAACTCGGCCCACTCCCCGAACTGGAACGGCAGGCCGGCCGTCGGCAGCTGCTGGAACATCTGCGCGCGGTTGCTGGCGAAACCCGTGTCGATGCCCGTCCAGTACGGCGAGCTGGCCGACAGCGCCTGCAGGTGCGGGTAGAAGTTGAGCATCGAGTTCAGCAGCGGCAGCACCTTGTGCACCGAGCTGACCCCGACGTGCACGTGCACGCCCCAGATGAGCATCTGCCGCCCCCACCACTGGGTGCGCTCCAGCAGTTCCGCGTAGCGGGGGTTGTCGGTGACGACCTGCTCGTCCCAGCGCGCGAAGGGGTGGGTGCCCGAGCAGGCCAGCTCCAGGCCCATCGGGCCGGCGATCCGGCGCACCGCGTCCAGCGAGGCGCGCAGGTCGTCGGCCACCTCCGCCACGGTGCCGTGGACGCCGCTGACCACCTCGAGGGTGTTGCGCAGCAGCTCCTTCTGCACCCGCGGGCCGGCCTCCGAGGGCGGCAGGTCGACGGCGTCGATGACCTCCGACGCCGAGGGCGACAGGTCGCGGGTGGCGCGGTCGACCAGCACCACCTCCCACTCGACGCCCAGCGTGGGGCGGGGGGAGCTCTCGAACTCGACGCCCACCCGTCGATGCAACCACACCGCCGCACCCGTGGCGCGGCGGGCGCACCGGCCCTAGCGTCGCGCCGTGACCGAGACAGGAGTCCGCGCGCGGGAGGTCGACGTCGTCGTCGTGGGGGCCGGGGCGGTGGGCGAGAACGTCGCCGACCGCGCCTCCCGCACGGGGCTGGACGTCGTGGTGGTCGAGGACGAGCTGGTGGGCGGTGAGTGCTCCTACTGGGCGTGCATGCCCAGCAAGGCGCTGCTGCGGCCCGGGCAGGTGCTGGCCGCCGCCCGCCGCCTGCCGGGGGCCGCCGAGGCGGTGACGGGACAGCTGGACAGCGCCCGGGTCCTGGCGCGGCGCACGACCTTCACCCACGACTGGGACGACTCCTCGCAGGTGGAGTGGCTGGACTCGGCCGGCCTCGGCCTGGTCCGCGGGCGCGCGCGCCTGGACGGCCCGCGCCGCGTCGTCGTCACCGGCGCGGACGGGGAGGTCGAGCTCAGCGCCCGGCACGCCGTCGTGCTGGCCACCGGGTCGGTGCCCGTGCTGCCCGACGTGCCGGGCCTGGCGCTGGCGCGGCCGTGGACGAGCCGGGAGGCCACCAGCGCCGACACCGTGCCCGGCCGGCTGGTCGTGCTCGGCGGCGGCGTCGTCGGCGTGGAGATGGCGCAGGCGTGGGCGCGGCTGGGCTCGACGGTGACGCTGCTGGCCCGCTCGGGCCTGCTGAGCGGGCAGGAGGAGGTCGCCGGCCGCCTGGTCGCGGACGCGCTGCGCGCCGACGGCGTGGACGTGCGCTTCGGCGCCGAGCTGGCGGAGGTGTCGCGGCCCACCGGCGAGGGCGAGGTGACGGTGACGCTCGCGGACGGCTCGACGATCGTGGCCGACGAGCTGCTCGTCGCCACCGGCCGGCGCCCCGCCACCGAGGGCGTGGGGCTGGAGACCGTGGGCCTGGAGGACGGCGGCTCGCTGGAGGTGGACGACACCGGCCTGGTCGCCGGGGTCGAGGGCCGCTGGCTGTACGCGGCGGGCGACGTGTCGGGCCGGGTGAAGCTGACCCACCAGGGCAAGTACGACGCGCGCGCCTGCGGCGACGCGATCGCCGCGCGCGCCGCCGGGGAGCTGGGCGAGCGCGCCGAGCCGTGGTCGCGGTACGCGGCGACCGCCACGCACCGGGCCGTGCCGCAGGTCGTCTTCACCGACCCCGAGGTCGCCCAGGTCGGGCTGACGGCCGAGCGCGCCGAGCGGGAGGGCCTGCGCACGCGCGTCGTCGACGTCGACCTGGCCTCGGTGGCGGGCGCCTCCCTGCTGGCCGACGGGTACACCGGCGCCGCCCGGATGGTCGTCGACGAGGACCGCCGCGTCGTCGTCGGCGTCACGTTCGTCGGGCAGGACGTCGCCGAGCTGCTGCACTCGGCGACGGTCGCCGTGGTCGGCGAGGTGCCGCTGGAGCGGCTGTGGCACGCGGTGCCCAGCTACCCGACCGTCAGCGAGGTGTGGCTGCGCCTGCTGGAGGCCTACGGCCTCTGAGCGGGTGAGACCGGGCCGCGCGCCGTCAAGGGCCCTGCCGCGCCGGTCGACACCCCGGGGTGGAGCGCGCGGGAGGGACCCGGCGCGGCCGGCGCCCGACCGGGAGGTGGACGTGCCCCGACGCACCGACCGGCGCGCCCCCTCCCCGCGGCGCGCGGTCGCGCGGACCGCGCTCACCGCGGTGCTCATCGGCGCCGCGGTCTACCCGGTGTGGCGCCTGCTGCCCGACGAGGCGGTGCTGTCCCCGGCGTGGACGCAGGTCGTCGGCTGGCCGCTGACCTGGCTGGTGCGCCTGGAGGCCGTGCAGCGCCGGCTGGGCGGGGGGCGGCTGGACAACCGGGTGTGGCTGCGGGCCGTCCTCGGCAACCTCGTGCTGGCGCTCGTGCTGGCGCCCACGGGGCTGCCGTTCCTCGTCCCGGTGGCGGCCACGCTGGTGGCCGGTGTGCACGTGTCCTGGTCCGGTGCGCGCGCCGGACGGCCCTGCGTCCTCGTCGGCCTGGTCGCCACCGCCCTCGTGCAGGCGGGTGTCCACCTCGGCCTGCTGCCGTCGGTGCTGCCCGTGGCGGTCAGCGACGTCGCCGCGGTCGTCACGGCGCTCCTCACGTCGTCGCTGATCGTCAACACGGCGCTGCTGGCGGCCCGCCGCGAGGAGGCCGCGCAGGCCCTGGAGGCCGAGCGGCGCGCGCACCACGACGAGCTGCGGCACGCCGCCACGCACGACCCGCTGACGGGGCTGCTCAACCGCGCCGGCCTGCACGAGCGGCTGCGCGAGGAGCTGGCCCGCACCGGTCCGCGCGGCGGGACCGCGGTGGTCTACCTCGACCTCGACGGGTTCAAGCCGGTCAACGACCGGTGGGGGCACCGGGCGGGCGACGACCTCCTGCGCCTGGTCGCCCAGCGGCTCGCGGGGACCCTGCGCCCCGGTGACGGCCTGGCCCGGGTCGGCGGCGACGAGTTCGTCGTCGTCCTCGCCGGCGTCGGCGGTGCCGGTGACGTCGAGGCGGCCGCCGCGCGCGCCGCCGCCTGCCTGCGCGACCCGATCAGCGTGGGCGGGGCGCTGGTGCGGGTCGGGGCCAGCGCGGGCACGGCCCTCGCGCGCGACGCGGCCACCGCCGCCGAGGCGCTGCTGCACGAGGCCGACGTGGCCATGTACGCGGTGAAGGCGCGCCGCCCCCGCCCCGCCGACCCCCAAGTCCCCACCCCCACCCCCACCCCGGGGGGGGGGGGGGGGGGGGGGGGGGGGGGGGGGGGGGGGGGGGGGGGGGGGGGGGGGGGGGGGGGGGGGGGGGGGGGGGGGGGGGGGGGGGGGGGGGGGGC